>PWSL01000320.1 GCA_003563255.1 Desulfonatronospira sp.
AAAAAATAAGTGCCGGGGTGCCTGTCCCCACAAACATGCAAGCAGGGATTTTTTTTCTTTTCTTTCTTGTTCCCAGGCTCCAGCCTGGGAACAAGAGGTAACCAGGAACGAAGAACCAGGAACCAGGAACCGATTGTAACGACCAACATGTTTGTTTGAAATTTGTACCAAGCGCCTAATTGTTATGTTATATTCAATACCTCCTGAATTAAGGTCTGGAGACATTAAAAATGGTAAATCAGAATTTTCTAAGTCCCTGAACAGATACTTCCCACTTAATTTTACTTTATATCTTGCAGCCTGCCTTTTTGTGCTCTTGTCCGGGCACTTTTTCCCGGTCAAGGCCGCTTCGCAGTCCCATGAACTGCGAAGCGGCTGGTACCCGGACGAACCCTATCAGATGCAGGCAGGTACAGAAACTGCGGCCGAAGTCACCGGCCTGGATATCCAGATAGCCAGGGAGCTCTTTGAACAGACCGGGCACAGGGTGACTTTCGAGCCCATGTCCTGGGCTGAAATCCTGGAAGGCCTCAAAACCGGTCAAACAGACTTTCTCATGGGGGCTTATTATGAAGAAGCCCGCGAGGAGTTTGCTTACTTTTCAAAGCCTTACCGCACAGAAAGAAACGAAATCTACTACCACAAAAGCATTGATAAGCTGAGCTCTTTGAACTCGGTGCAGGAGGTACTCCAGTTCCTGCAAAGCGAGGAACTGAGGATTGCCGTGATTGAAGGCCATGCCTACGGTTCAGAAGAGTTCAGAGATCTTATGCAGGATCCTCCGCCTAACCTGGAACTCATTACTTCCCAGGGTTATGAGGAAAATCTGCACCTGGCTATTGAGGGCAGGGTGGACCTTTTTGCAGCCAACCCCATAATCATGGACCGCCTCATTGCCAGGTCTCAGGCATCCGGCCTGGTGCAGAAAATGGGTATCAAAAGCCCGGAAATCCCGGTTCATATCCTCTTTAGCAGAAAAAGCATATCCAGGGACCAACTGGAAGAATTCAACTCCATCCTGCAGGGCATGCAGGAGCAGGGACGTATAAACACCCTGCACCGCGACTTTGTCCTTCCGGCTTACCTGGCCATCACTACGGGCCAGACGTGGTTTGCCGTGCTCAACCTCCTGGGCATAGCGGCATTTTGCACCTCAGGGGTGCTTCTGGCCCGCAAAGAGCGCTACAATCTATTCGGAGCACTGGTTCTGGCTACACTGCCGGCCATCGGTGGCGGGGTTCTGCGCGACCTTTTTCTCGGAGTGGAGCAGGTCTTTGTCCTGGAAACCCCGGCTTATTTCCTGGTGGCCATTGCTATAGTCCTGGCCGGATTCGCAATCATCAGGTATTACGATTTTATTCACGACCGTTCCGGCACCCTGGCCCGGAAAATAGACGCTTTTATTGAAAAGAGGCTTGGCAGCGTTTTTGACCGCCTGTTTAAGTTTTTCGATGCCTGGGCCGTAGCCAGCTTTACCGTCATCGGAGTCGGCGTGGCCCTGGAGATGAGGGCCGAACCGCTTTGGCTCTGGGGTCCGGCCATGGCGGTTCTTACTTCTTCCGGTGGCGTGATCCTGCGGGACATTGTCAGGGCGGACTTCAACATCGAAATGCTCAAGCAGGACACCTATGCAGAAATTTCCATTCTGGGCGGCATCATTTACACCTGCGCCCTGATGTACACCCCCTATGAAATAAGCCTGGGGCTTATTTTCTACCTGACCATGATCATGGTGCTTCTTCTTTTCGCTTTGCGTTTTTTTATCCTCTGGAAAGGTTACATGAATCCCTTCCAGTTCGGGGATATTTACACACATCCCGATACCCGCCTGCAGCAGTTCAGGGAAAAAGAACCCCTTCTGTGGAAGGTTGTCTCCGGCTATTATACCGAAGACGACGAGTCCAGGGCGGCCCCTGTCCACCGGTCCAGACTGGAAGGAATGCACAACAGATTTCTCTACCTCACCGGGGAGCTCAAAGAATCCCTGGACCTGGTGGCTGCAGAACCATTGAACGAAAAAACCATAAACAACTACCGCCAGTGCAATGCCCGCCTGGAAATTGCCGTTTCCCTGGAAAACAACCTCTACACCTTTCTGGAGCAAAAAACAGGTAAAGGAATGCAGCCTTCAGTGGATGGATCAGAACTGCAGCAGCTCATGCATGAAAGCCTGAGGACCATGATCGATACCACAGCCATGGCTGTAGAATCCGGGGATATGATGGATTTTACCATGCTGGAAGGACTTACATCACAATACCGGCAGCGCTTCGACCATCTTCGGGACAAATACCGGGTCCGGCAAAAGGAGCATGATGATGCCCATCTCAAGGCTGTTTTGCAGTCCACGCACAAGGTGGAGCGTATAATTTACCTTTTGAGCGATTATGTAAAACTCAGGCTGGACAAAAAGGAAATACGCGCCGGCAGCGCCACCAACAGAAAGGCGCAGCAGGCCCACGTATTGAAATAAACATGGGGGTCAGGCAGGCATGCCGCAAACGCGCACCCTGGGACAAGTGGGTCCAGGAAGAGCCAGTCCCCGTGCCACATGCTAAGCGCTAAACAGATGCCAACGGTAAGATGTGACTGCAAAAAGTCATTTTTGCAGTCACAGACGTCAGAGATCAGAAGTCAGAGGTCCCCAGTGAAATCCCTTCGGGAACTCCAAGGAGTTATTTCACGGGGCAGGCAGTAAAATCAAAGAGTTATGTATATTGTTGATTTCTGAATTATTCATTTCTCGACTTTTTGCAGGTGCATCAGGTAAGGGTCACTCACTTAATAACCATCAGCTTCTGCCAACTCCAAATACTTCTTGCCTCTTTCAACTTCGTTTCTCTCGTTAATCAATAACTCTCCGAAAGTATAGGCATGCGGTGCATACAGAGTATTTGCTTCTTCAGCTTTATTAAAGTATAATTCAGCTTTATCAATATCATTGTTGTCTATGTATAAAATGAAAGCATACTCTCCGTAAGCAGGTTCAAATTCTTCTTCAGCAGCTTTTATAAGATACTTTTTACTTTTCTCCCACTCATTCCGTTCAAGTTGAAGAAAAAGTCCATAATAATATGCAGCAGGTGCCAGAAGAACATCCTTTTCTTCAGCTTTTAAAAACCATTTTTCTGCCTCGTTATAATCACGTTTTTCCATATACAGGATAATTCCAATATCTCCATAAGCCAATTCAAAACCCTGCTCAGCTGAACTTAATAAATAACTTAGCCCCTTTTTCCAGTCGTATTTTTCCAGATAATGGAGCTTACCATATTGGTAAGCAGCAGAACTGGTCAAAGCCCCATTTTTTTCAGCCTTTGCAAACCATTTCTCAGCTGTTTCCATATCATTCATTTCCACATAAATGATGTTTCCTATCTGACTATACGCTTTCTTGAATCCGGAATCAGCCAGATTATAAAGGCGCTTAGCACAAATTTCAAGCCAACATGTTGGTAACTGTTTCTGACACCCTGCCCCTCTGGATTAGATTACACGCATGGCGTAAACTCCCCTCCCATGGAAGAAAGTATGGGGGTATCCATGTGTGGGTGTAAAGATGTTTTGACTCCCATACTCCCATACTCCCATACTCCCATACTCCCATACTCTCATACTCCCATACTCCCATACTTCTTAAGGGCCTGGGGACAGTCCCCGGGCCGGTTCTTATTGTTCCCACGCTCTGCGTGGGAACATCTTCCGGACGCTCCGCGTCCACCAATGATCCAGCACTCACTTTTGAATACTATTTTTTCTGGTATTTCTCCATTGCCAAAAGTGAGTGCTG
>PWSL01000418.1 GCA_003563255.1 Desulfonatronospira sp.
ATCTGTTTAGCGCTTTGCATGTGGCATGGGGACTGGCTCTTCCGGGACCCACTTGTCCCAAAAAATGAGATATTTTAAGCACAAAATGATGCTCAAGTGGGTCCCGGAGTTGCCTGTCCCCTGCTTTCCTTAAAAGCGCTGAACAGATACCAATTTTTCAAGCTCCTTTGCCAGCCTCTCCCGGGATTCCCCGGCCTGGTCCAGGATTTTACGAATCTTATTGAACTGCATCAGTCGAACGTCAACTATATCAGGGCGAAGATATATATCTGTAGAGTTCACCTTGAGCTTCTGCTGCATGATGGCTTCCTGCATAATCTCAAAGGTGGCGAAAATGGTGTCCAGATATGACGGACGTTCCTCCTTGCCCGGGGAACTCTTCCCGGACACGTCCACTGCAATTGAAATATCGCAATGGTCTAAAACAAGGTCGAAGGGCACCGGGTTGACTATTGCCCCGTCCACCAGGAGTCTGTCCGAGTACTGCACCGGGGCGAAAAGGCCCGGTACAGCCATACTGGCCTGAATAGCCGGGATTATCTCCCCGGAATCGAAAACAACCTGCTCCCTCTTCCAGAAGTCCGCGGCGACCACCTTGACAGGGATCTGCAGCTCCTCAAAATGTTTTACCTTAATTTTGTCCTGGACATATTCTAGTACGCCGCCAGGGTCCAGCAGACCACCGTCCCCCAGTCCGGGTCTTAACATCTCCAGCAGTCCGCTTCCTGTTATCCTCTCCAGCCAGCCGCCCAAGATGCCAGGAGCGGAGTCAAACAGTTCCAGGGAAGCCTTGCGCATGTCCTGCCCGGGTATTCCAGAGGCGTAAAGCACTCCCATTATGGCCCCGATGCTGCTGCCTGATATGATGCCGGGTCTGATTCCCATTTCGTCCAGTACTTCCAGCACAGGAATATGAGCCAGGCCGTTGGCTCCACCGGCACCCAGGGTCAGTCCCAGGCAGGGTTTATTGTGCCTGCTCTGTTCTGATTCCGCATGGGCGGCAACCGGTGCCCAGGTCAACAGCCCTGCTCCCGTCACACCGGCGGCAGCCAGAAATTCCCTTCGGCTGCAACCCCTTGGAGAACCTGTATTTTTCATCTTAAACCTCTCCAAAAAGAATCTGTCTAGCGCTTTTAAGGAAAGCAGGTGACAGGCACTCCCGCACTTATTTTAAAATGTTCTACCACTACAGCGACATTTTGTGTAAATTATCGCCTCGGCCACCGGGGACAGGCACCCCGCACTTATAATTTCAAAGATTCTGAAAACCTTACAGAAAAATAAGTGCGGGGGAGCCAGTCCCCGTGCCACATGCATACGCTAGACAGAAATTCCAAAAAACTGCTTTGCAGGCTATCGCCCTTTATCTACACCGAGGCAAGGGAGCGATCCGGGCCGAGATGCCGCCTGCCAGGGTAGCTGCGGCCAGAGCAGCTGCAATTATACTGATTCCAAGGCCCTGGTCCAGAAAAAAACCCATCATCAGGGGAGCAGCTGCAGTGGAAAAGACCACTGCAGAGTGGGCCATACCCCGGATGGCACCCAGGTGAAGCAGTCCATAGCGCTCAGCCCACAACGCACCACCTGCCGTAGCTGTCATGCCGTGGGATATGCCCATCAACCCCAGGTAGGCGTAGGCCACCCAGACACCCTGAAATGCAGACAGCAAACCCAGGCCGGCTGTCATTGGCAGAACCGACAGGGGCAAGGTTTTACCGGCGCTTATCCGGTCCACCAGGGGTCCTGTCCCCAGAAGCGCTCCCAGATGCCCTGCAGCATAGCAGGTGAATGCGGTGCCCACAACCTGCATTGACCATCCCAGCATTGAGGCTATGGCCGCCTGGTGAAACAACAGGGCCGTGAGCATGAACGGCGAGGCCAGAATCGCCGGAAGTATCAGGTATAAGCCCGGATCCTTCAGCACCTGTTCCCTGGTAAAACTGCCCGAAGCTTCATTCCCTTTGTCCCCCGTCATTGCTTGAGCCGGAGCAGGTATGTCCCGGGTAAGATACAGGGCCAGGGGCAACATGCACAGCACTAGAAAAACTGAGGCACTCAGCCAGGAAGTCTGCCATCCCCAGGCAGCTGCAATAAAAACCGCACTTGCCGGCAATACCGCTTCAGCCAAAGGAAACCCCGAGCCTGCCAGCGCCACTGCTTTGCCCCGGTGGGCAAAAAAATACCTGGCAGCCGTGGTCATGCCCAAATGTCCCATGAGGCCCTGACCTCCAAAGCGGATGCAAACAAAACCAAGGCCCAGCAAAAAGGCCCCTTTACCCACTCCCACCAGAAGACATCCCAGGGACAAGACCATAATGGCCAGCGTTGCTGCCCGGCACAAAGGCCAGGTATCAGCAATGCGGCCCCATTTGAAAAGCATGGCCGCACTTATCAGAGTAGCCAGGCTGTAAAGGCTGCCATAGGCGGTATGGGTAAGCCCGGTTACTGCCCGTATTTCTTCTCCGAAAACCGAGACAAAAAAGGTCTGCCCGAATCCGGACACCGCCACCGCCAGCATGGCAAAAAATGCCAGGCGTGGTCTTTGTCTGATAAAGTCCGGCAAAACAATCACATGCATACTCCCGGGTTACAACTTAAACCTCTTTACGCCGGGGGTCAAAACCTTATATCCTTCTCCGGCCCTGATATTTTGTGCGGCTGGTGAAAATTGTATGCATACTTGAAGTTTTTGTCCTCAAAGAGTATACTCATGATTTAGCTTTGCATGTCGCATGGCTTCACCTGCTTTCCTGCGAGGAAACCCCTGAATGGTTAAGCTGAATCGATACTTTAGCTTAAATTCTCAAGATGAGGAGGTATAGGCATGGATGACAACACTTCCCCACTGTCCACAGAAAGATCCTGGATAAAAATCGATCCCCCGGTTTTTCTGAGCTCAGCAGTTCTGACAATTGTCTTTGTACTCCTGACCATCCTGAACCCGGACAGGGCTGCGGATATCTTCGGCAGCGTCCAGGGCTGGATAGCAGAATCGGTTGGATGGTTTTATATCCTTTCTGTGGCTACTTTTCTCATCTTTGTCATTTTTATGGGTGTGTCTTCCCTGGGTACCATCAAGCTGGGCCCTGATCACAGCGAACCTGACTACACCTATCTCTCCTGGTTTGCCATGCTTTTTTCCGCAGGCATGGGCATCGGGCTCATGTTTTTCGGGGTGGCGGAGCCGGTCATGCATTACCTGAGCCCCCCGGTGGGGGAAGGAGGTACGTCTGATGCCGCCCGGGAATCCATGAAGATCACTTTTTTTCACTGGGGCCTGCACGCCTGGGCCATCTACGCCGTGGTGGCCATTTCTCTGGCCTACTTCGCCTTTCGCCACAACCTTCCCCTGACCATCCGTTCCGCGTTTTATCCATTGATCGGTGAGCGTATCTACGGGCCCATTGGTCATGCCGTGGATACCTTTGCTGTGCTGGGAACCATGTTCGGGATAGCCACCTCACTGGGCCTGGGAGTGACCCAGATCAACGCCGGGCTGGAATACCTCTTCGGTGTGCCCATAGACCTCTGGGTGCAGATCCTGCTCATAGCCGTAATTACCTTCATTGCCACTATCTCTGTGGTCATGGGGCTGGACGGAGGCATAAAACGCATCTCCGAGCTGAACATGATTCTGGCCGTGGGCCTGGTGCTCTTTGTAATGATTTTCGGTCCCACTGTCTTTCTGCTGCAGACCTTCACCCAGAACACCGGGGCCTATATAGCGGACGTGGTTGAAATGACCTTCAATCTGCATGCCTATGACCCCACGGACTGGATCGGCGGCTGG
>PWSL01000317.1 GCA_003563255.1 Desulfonatronospira sp.
CCTGTATATCAATCTTCTGCCCCAGCGGGATTTTCTGCATTATGCAAAGAGTCCCGGGAAGATGCGGGAGGAAATACTGGCGCACCTGGACCGATACGAAAATCCTTTGTGTGTAATTGACGAGATTCAAAAGATCCCCGCCCTCCTGGATGAGGTTCATGAACTGATTGAATCCAAAGGCATCCGTTTTATCCTTACCGGCTCCAGCGCACGAAAGCTTCGCAGAGGAGGGGCCAATCTTCTTGCAGGCAGGGCGTACACTTATCACCTCTTCCCGCTGACTTTTACTGAAGCAGGAGACCTGTTTGATCTTGACAAGGCCCTCACAACAGGAATGCTTCCAGTGCTATGGAACTCAGACAGCGAACACCCCGCAGAATTTCTAAGGTCCTATGCTGAAACCTATCTGAAAGAAGAGGTCGCAGCCGAGGGTCTGGTTCGTGATATTGGACCGTTCGCGTATTTTCTGGATATTGTCGCGGCGAACAATGGGGAGACAGTTAATTTCAACAATATTGCGAGGGAATGCTCGGTATCTGTTAAGACGGCACAACAATATTTCCATATCCTCGAAGATACTTTCCTGGCCTTCAAACTCAGTGCCTGGACCCGAAGTGGAAGAAGACGCCTGATTTCACACCCGCGCTACTATCTTTTTGATACCGGGGTAACAAACGCACTCGCACATACATTGACAAGACAGTTGAACCCCAATGTATACGGGCGGCGTTTTGAACAATTTGTGATCAGTCAGCTCATGGCGCAAATCGAATACAGGCGTTTGGATTATCAGTTTTATTACTGGCGTACCCATCACGGGGCCGAGGTGGACGTTCTGATATGCCAGGGAAACCGGATCATCTGTGCCCTGGAAATCAAATCATCTCAGCACATCAGCACAGAATCGCTCAGGGGGTTAAAGAGTTTTGCAGATGACAATCCTGGGGTACCTGCGTATGTCCTGGGTCACAGGCAGAAAAGAAGACACCTGAATAATATCGTGCTCATGAACTGGGATGACTTTATTCTGGAGGAACTGGATGTGGTCACAAACTGAATACCATTCTGCCTGCCTGGGCGGATTCATTGATTGCTTGAACAGTTCAAATATGATTTTTTTGGCAAAAGGCATGAATATTATTCTCACGCAGAGGCGCCAAGGACGCAGAGGAAGCAAATTTATCCCGCCAGGGATGGGCAGACCTTTTTGTAAGCAGTTCTTCCCTGCTTACAAAAAATCTTCCCCTTGGCGTCCTTTGCTTGCCTCGTTAAACAGCTCGGTACGAGCTCCCGAAGGGGTTTAACTGGGGCGCCTTGGCGTGAGGCAATTTCTTCAACATGTGGCACAGAGTGCCTGTCCCCTGCTTTCCTATATCCAGAGGTCTAGAAGAGCCGGAATGGCCGCTTCCAGTGGAACGAAGCGCACCTGATGATCCTGGACCATGATTGCCGTATCCAGGGTTTGATTGACCACGAACAACATTGACGGCGCATAGGCGTCCAGGAAACTTCTGGCGGAACGAGAGACCGCCGGACGGATCATCCGGCCCGTCTTGACTTCCACGGCGATCACTTGCTGTCCGTCACTGAGGACAAAATCCATTTCAGCCTTGGACGTGGAGCGCCAGTACTGCACAGACCATCTGGACGGCAGGTTCTTGAGCAGCTCGGACAGCAGCCAGTTCTCCACCAGCGCCCCGGTGTCCGGCCGCTCCAGAATATCCGGTTCCGAGACCTGGCCCAATAAGACGTTGCGGATGCCGTTGTCCACGAAATAGCATTTGGGAGTGCGGGTCACTTCGGAACGCTTTCCATCCTGAAAGGGCAAAATCCGTCGCACAATATGGGTTTCTTCCAGAATATCCAGGTAGTTCTGAACTGTCTTGCGATTCACGCCGCAGCCCTGCGCCAGATTGGACATGTTCAGCAGGTTGCCGACATCAAAGGCCAACAGTTTCAACAAACGGCGAAAGGCGTCTGGATATCGGACCTGGAACATGTCTGATGCGTCGCGCAGGATGAACGCCTCAATCAGATCCCAGAGCACAGCCTCCGGCGTAGCCGAAAACCAGACTTCCGGATACCCGCCAAAAGACAGGTGGCGCGCAAGCTGCCCGCGGCGCTCCCCCATGGCCAATGCCCGCGGCAAGGTTCTGGTGGACGCGGCGGTTTCCTCCAGGGAAAAGGGAAGAAGCTGGTGCCGAATGGATCGACCGGCCAGTGATTCTCTGGTCCTGGCCTGCAGATGGAAGCTGGAGGAACCAGTAACCAGGATTTCTTCCGCATGACCCAGGTCCACAAGCCCTTTAAGGAACAGCCCGGCTTCGGGAAGGTGCTGGGCCTCTTCGAAAAAGAGAGGTACGGGTTCGGGTACAAGTTCTTTCAGGTCGCGCAGGAATGGAACGGCCTCGCTGCACCAGGATCGGATCAACATGTCCTCGCACAGAAGAAACAGCGGATGCCTTCCGAGTTTTTGGAACATACGCCAAGCCAGGGTCGATTTTCCGGCCTGTCGTGGTCCGATGAGCAATCGCACCTTGCGTTTGCCGATGATGGGTTCATCAAGGCGGCTCTGCTCAAGGCAACGCTGTACATACTTTTCGGGAATGTGTGCGGCAAGAAATTCCGACAGCGACACATCGCCCCGCAGCCAGGGATTCAGAAAAAGTATGCGCTGCACCAGATGACTGTCCATGTACTCTCCTTTACGCCCTGGTCTGTCTGCCGGTGGCAGGCCTCGGCAGAGCCTGCAATGATGAGGACGAGCGCTCCCGAAGTCACTAGACCAACGGCGCAACGCACACTTAACACTGCCAAGTGGCAGCGTCAATACCGTTTAACAGGGTTAATCGCGACATATCCATACTTCCATTCAAGGGAGATGTTTCCCTGGCCTGCAAGGGCCGGTAGTCGTAAAAAGTAATGCGCACAAGGTAGTCGTTTTGTCTCAGGTGCTTCTGGCAGTACTCCCGGATCTCTCTTGGCTTATACAGAAATTGGTTTCTTTCCAGCACCCTGCGGCGCATGAACATGCCGTCTGTGAAAATGATAACTTTGCGGGTCATATCCTTATCTTCTCAAAATCCAGTTCTTCCATACCTCCCAACCCGGCTCCGTCTCCAGTTCAGCAAGTTTCTTAACACTACAGCGACACTTTATTTCAGCCCAGGATTTGGTGAAGTGTCAAGAGGAAATCTATAAGCCGATAGTAAACGAGATAACCAAAGGCCCGGCAAAAATTGCTGATTTGAATAAGGCTCTACCAGACCATACTGTCAGCTTTCTTTTGCTGTCACTGACTTTGCTGGCCCACGGCGGAGCTTCAGGGTTATGTGCGGGATGCTAACATGAAACCAGCGGCGAGCTTAAATCAGACCTTGGCCGAGCTGGTATACAGGGGTGTGCCGTATAGATATATGGCTCTACCAGATGCTTTGCCCGCAACAAGGAAGAGAAGAGTTTTTTGACCCCGATGAAATGGGAAGAAATTTCATGGGGCAGGCAGGATTAACCCCAGTTAAACACCCCAAAAGGGGACCCCGGTTTAACGGCAGGCCCCAGTTAAACCCTGGTCCGCAGGAACGCTTTCAGCGTTGTTTTACGGGGCAGGCCCCAGTGAAACCCTGCTCCGCAGGAACGCTTTCAGCGTTGTTTTACGGGGCAGGCAGGATTAAGAGATGGATTAAGAGAAAAATATTTTTGTCCTGGCTCCCAGTTTAATGCCCTTCGGGCTTGCTCTGCGAGCAATTAAATCACGCCACAGGCGTGACAGGCGGAAG
>PWSL01000410.1 GCA_003563255.1 Desulfonatronospira sp.
AGTTGATCCTTTGGGCAAAGGCGACCACATCGCCCAAGGGGCAGAGAAGGCCTTATTGAACATGATTGATGAATTCCTTTACACTTCGCGTCAAGCGCGAAATGTAAACATCATCTTTACACATCGCGTCAAGCGCGAAGTGTAAACATCATCTTTACATATCGGGTCAAGCGCGAAGTGTGAAGATGCTTGCTTGTCAATCACAATGAGAATTGAGAATATTGTATACTGACCTGCGTGAAATACCCAGACGCCGGGCTATCTCGGTCTTCTTCACGCGGTTCATGGTTCGGCATCTGCGCTGCGGTTCTTAGTTCCTGGTTCGGCTTCGCCGCTGTTCCTGGTTCGTGGTTCCTGGTTAACGAAGAACGAGGAACTGTTCCTGTACTCAAATTGAGGGTTAAAGGTTCAAGATTACCATAGCTTATCCCTCAATCTACAATCCTGCTGCTTTTAAAAATCTTGCTGCCACCGCATGGGGAGCAATGAGCTTTTTGATTGGCATGGAGAGTTCCAGACGCCCCTCCTGTTCAAAGGCACTGTTCTCATATGCAGTCACCAGGACCTGTTCATAAGCCTGGCGCAGGTTCAAAAAAGACTCTTCCACCTCGGGGTAGAGCCTGGTTTCCCGCATGGGAAGTGTCAGAACTTCTTCCAGTTGCTCTGTTTTATGTGAAGGTGTAAAAATATCATAGTATTCGGTCTCATAGCCAGGTGCCAGTTCGTTGGTCCCTGGCCACGCATGAGCCTGCCATGAATCCACAGGCTTTGGTATACTGCTGGATATTCTGACCATAGGCACTGCCAGATCCTTTTCAAAGTCTTCCAGCCGCACCTTATAACGCAGTTTAGGCCGCATATGGCCTGACTTCTTAATGATCTTCCACTCAAGGATCATGCTTCCCCCTTTTAACTTGAGAAAAATGTTGTCAGAGTTCAGTTGATTGAAAGAACACGGCCAAAGGGTGGTCTGCTGTCAAGCCTTCCAGTACAGGCCCACAGCACCGGATAAGCGGGCTGGACCGGAAAACGGCTGCAGGCCAGGTCGGTCAGATATACAAGACACATGGGCTGGGGCACATGCTTTTCAACCCAGTCAAATACCGGCCTGAAATCCGTTCCTCCGCCGCCGGTAAACGCAATCTTCAGGGGAAAATCCTCCCTGCGCACGAATGATGATCCATTGACCCTGGCATCACAGTAAATTAAATGCGCTCCCATTGTACACACATCCAGAATTGCTGAAAGCTCGGCACTGAACCGGTCCAGTTCCGGCCCGGAGATGCTGCCTGAGGTATCCACTGCCACCACCATCTCCCTGGGATCATGACTGCGCATGGAAGGCAGATAAATGCCTTGATGCACAAACCTGCGATTGGGCGGAGTCCATGAATAGTTTTGCCTGACAGAATCCAGAATGAAGCGGCTCAGGATTTCCCGCCAGTCAAGCACAGGGCTCAGGATCTCCTGAATCATCCTGGCCAGTTCCCCTGGAAGATCTCCCATGGATCTGGCAGCAGAAGCTGCCCGGGCCAGGCTGATTTTCCACTGTTCCTCATGATTTTTGCCCTGGTCAGGGTCAGGTGATCCGGCGTTCTGCTCTGCGTCCAGGTCCCTGACCTCTCCTGCCCCGCCCGGGTCTTTCCCGGGCTGCCGGGCGTCTTCATGGGAATTTTGCTCAGGATCCTGCCCGGAAGCAATATCCTGCTTTTCCCGGTCCTCTGAAGGTCCGCCTGGTTTAGACCCTGTTGCACGCAGGTCCTGTGCGTCAAAGTCGTCGCCCTGGGGTTCGGCTTTTTTTTGCACTGGATTGTTTGCCCCGTTTTGCCGGCTACCGCCTTCCAGCAACCCGGAATAGATTTCCTCGGCTGTTTTGTTCCTGAGCTTTTCATCGTCCAGATAGCCTTGAGGCAGGTCCAGTCCGGCTTCCACCAGAATCCAGTTTATGGAGTAATCGCAGGCCATGTTCCACAGCCTGGCATCTCTGCCGTTTCTGCGGATATGATGACCGCAGGCCGGGTGGGTGACCACATGCCCCAGCAGCCCCTTGAGCTTTTCATGGGGCAGCATGTCCACATACAAGGGATTGTAGCCCAGGGTAATGCCGTCTGACCAGGCTGTATCGCAGTTGTGATCCTCCACAAGATTCATGCTTAGAGCCAGATGCCCGAAAAACGGATGATCCAGAACCAGCCTGGTCCTGGCCCGGATAATCCTTTGATAGACCTCAATGTTTCTGATCATGGTTAGAGAAGTACGTCCGCGTTGGCTGTGGCCCAGCGGTTGAACTCAGGAGTGAATACAATATCCCTGTTGGTCCTGGCAGCGTCCCGGATCAGCAGCACGCTGAACTCAGGAGGCAACCGGCGGGCATAGGCCATGACCCGGGACAGGTTGTCCAGGCTGGTCCTGGCTGACAACAGTTCACACACTGCATACAGGGTGGCCGGATCTTCAGGCACATCAGCGGTTTCAGGGGCTTCAAGCAGCTCGTCCGGATCAGGAAGGCTCCTGAATATTTTCAGAAAACCGCAGAATTCCGTGGCAGCTCCCTGGCCCACCATTCCGGCAATGAACTCCAGTTCTGGAAACTGAGAATTTATACCTTTCATAGCCTCTGAGACAAAGGACCATGACCTGGGAGTGGGAAAAGCCCGATCATCCCTGGCAGGATCAAAGGCATGGAGTAGATTGGGTCGAAAACGGACAAAAGCACTGACCTCCGGGGAAATCCGGTATTCCTGGGCCCAGTCAAGCCATTCATCCACGTCCACTTCAAAATCGAGGTGGGCAAAGCGGTTGGCCAGGGCGGAAGGCATCCTGTGGGTGACCGCCCGGTCTGTTTCCCGGTTCCCTGCTGCTATAATGCTCCAGCCATCCGGCAGAACATACTCTCCCAGACGCCGGTCCAGGATCAACTGGTAGCACGCGGCCTGAACCAGGGGCGGTGCCGCATTCAGTTCATCAAGAAACAGGACACCCCGGCCCTGGTCCGGCAAAAAATCAGGCGGGCACCAGGAAGCGCGTTTTTCACTGAGCCGGTCAGACCTTCCCGAGATTATGGGTTAGTTAATAAGACCACTGCTCCATGCAGCTTCAACTGTGTGACTCGGATTAGTTGCGAACCTCCAATCATCAAGCTCGTCGGTTTCCGGCCAGGAGTTGCCTTCGGGGCAAGCAGGGTAGAAATTCCAACCATGGGTCGTGGTCAGGTCGATGTTGTTGCGGATGATGCCTTTGCCTTCATCGGCCCTGGTGGATACGTTGTTTATAAAGCCTTCAAGAGTAGTATTATACCTGGCTACAGCCGCACTATTCCACCAATATCAGCATCTCTGCAGCAAGCTTTCGTACATGTCCGTTAAAGCTGTTACGAAAAATCTATTGCACACATCGCGTCAAGCGCGAAATGTAAACATGTTTATCCCCTGTCCAGGATCTCTATCCAGTACCTGGCCCGACTGCGCAGTTCCGGATCATTTTCTGCCTGGCGGAACGCTTCTCTGGCGCTGTCTAAGCGTCCTTGATGATATTGGGAGATTCCCAGCAGAAACAGGGCATCCCGGCGTGCTTTCGGGCACTGGGACTCAGTGGCGAGACGCAAATGCTCACTGGCCTCATCCCAGTCTTCTATCTGCATGAAAATTCTGCCCAGGCGCAGCCTGCACTGGCAATTATTTTGACGCGTTAACTTTTCCTGCATGGCATTGGCTGCAAGGCGCAACTCACTGGCCTGGTGCCAGGCATCAGCCAGAATCTGATAGTATCCGGGTCTGTCCGGAATTTTTCCGTCTTCAAGAGCCTGCTGCAGAATCAAGGCTCCCTTGCGGGGCACTCCGGCCTGGCGGTAGAGCTGCGCCAGCCGGACGATGTCATCTGAGCTGTCAAACACTCCACTTTGATACCCGGCTGACAAAACAGCTGCTGCCTTATGGTCATTGCCCAGGTGCATGTGCACCCCTGCCAGGTGCTCCCAGTAGCGTCTTTCACCTGGATTACGCTCCAGGAGCACAGGCAGCCATTTTAAAAGCCCTGCATAATCATCAGCACTATGCATGGCGGCCACCAGCATTTCCATCCAACTGTCCCGGGGCTTGTCCGCATTCTGAATAGCAGCTTTCATGTGCTTAACAGCTTCCTGATAGCTTCCGGCCTGGTAATGTATCCAGGCCACTCCGGCATGCTCATCTGGGGTTAGTTCGCCAGCCATATCGGTCCACTTGCTGATCCTTTTCAGGGCCTCATCATAATATTCCAGAATAATCAGAACCTGAGCAGAATTATACAAAAGCCGGCTTCTAATGGACTTATCAATCTCATCATAGCCAAGGGCATTGTCAAAGGCGTTCAAAGCTTCCTGGTGACGGCCTGATTCACTAAGCAGGTATCCGCGCATCTGCCAGGCGGAAACCAGCGTGTGGGGATCATTGCTGAACCTGTCTATAACCTGCAATAAAATTGTGTCTGCATCTTCCCATTTTTGTTCACCCACAAGCTCTCTTGCCTCATTGAGCGCATTGAATGCTGCCTGAGGTATTGTGGCTTGTTCATTCCCGGCCTGGGCTGCGGACTGCCAGCAAAAGAGTGCAAACAAACCAAGAACAACAGACAAAAACAAGTGCCCTGATTTACCGGGTTTGCTGATGGACTTTTGGAAGGTACTCATATTTTTTCTCCTGCACTATGTTTATGCGATGTCTGGCGGGTATCTGTTTAGCGCTTTTGAGGAAAGCAGGGGACAGGCAACTCCGGGACCCACTTGAGCATCATTTTGTGCTTAAAATGACTCATTTTCCGGGACAAGCGGGTCCCGGAAGAGCCAGTCCCCGTGCCACATGCAAAGCGCTAAACAGATACTCTGGCGGGAGTTTAGTCATCCAGCCTGAATGATATGGTAATGGTGGCCAGAGCCGGGACCGGCTCCCCCTCTCTGGTCTGAGGGTGAAATCTCCACCTGCTTAATGCCCGGACAGCTTCCTGATCAAAAACACCGCGCCTTGGAGAGGCTTCCAGGACCTGTACATCCTTGACTGATCCATCAACATCTACGATGAACTCCAGCCTGACCCATCCGGATATACCTGCTAACTGGGCCCGCCTGGGATAGCGGGGCGGGACCTGGCTCACCGGAGTCAGGGATCTTGTGTAACGTACGGGGCCCTGGGCTGCTTCAGGACTCTGAGCCATGGGAGTCGCCGCCACGGGCAGGTCAGCCATGCTTAGATCCGGTCGAATATTCGGAATCAGGGGATCAATGCTCAAGGCAGGAGGTTTTGGCTCCTGTGGTATGGAGGTGGCTTCCACGGGTGGGACTGGTTCAGGTTCTTCCAGAGGTTCAGGTTCATTTCTCTGGCGCTCCCTGATTACTTCATCAGGAGCATCAAGCCGAATGAATTCAGGGATAGGTGCAGATCTGTCCAGGTAAAGACTGACATCACGCTGGGAAATCAGGCCCTGCATAAGCAGAAAAAGCCCTACAGCAACTCCTATCCCCATGGTCATGGATATTGCGTGTCTTGCAGCTGCTTTAGAAGACAGGGAATACATAACTATTTTTCCTTTAGGCGTAGCCCTTATACCCTGATACAAAAAGGTTTTAACGGGAGCATTACGCGTTTCTGACAACCAGATAGGGGACAGTCCCGAAGCCAGGGACAGTCCCCGTGCCAAGCCATGATAAACCGCTTTTAACCCCAAAAAAGCTGTGACAAACACATCATTTTTTTTCAGTTGTCAGAAACGCGTAATGCTCCCGTTTTAACAACAAAGATATAATGTTAACAAAGTAAAAATGCACAGAATCACCCACTGTCTTTCCTTTGCGGCCTTTGCGAGAGACAAAGAAAAGAGGTGGCACGCTAAGCCGCTAAGTTTTAAAGTATTTCTTCTTATCGCTTTTGCGTGAGAAAAAGAATCTGAGTTGCTGGTGTAGCCAGAACTGGGTTACTTTCAAGGCCGACTGGCTGCCACAGCCACGTTCTGCACCCCGGCCTGACGGACCTGGTCCATGACCTGGATAAGAATCCCTGTCCGGGACTCCTCGTCAGCCTGAATCACCACTGATCCCTCGGGATTTTCAGCCCTGAGTCTTTCAACATTGGCCCTGACCGCCCGGATATCAACCTGACGCCCGTCTATCCAGATGGCTCCGGCATCAGACACTGCTATCATAATATTGGCCAGTTCCTGGCGCTGGGCTGTGGAAGCTGCAGGTCTGTTTATCTCAATGCCAGCTTCTTTTACAAAGGATGTGGTCACAATAAAAAATATGAGCATGATAAACACCACGTCCATCATGGAAGTCATATCTATCTGGGCGGATTCAAGTTCCATCCTCTCCCGTCTTTTTCGCAATCTCATAGATTTATTCAGCCTTTTTCAGGGGGTGCCTGTCACCAGTATCAGAATGGTGCTGTTTACAAACGCGGTAATGCTACGGTTTCAGAGAGTGTACAGGGCACTGCTGAAGTTTTTTCAGCAGTTCATCCCTGAGCTTGCTGCCTTTTTGCCTTCCGCCCCTCTGCAGACGGATGCTGAACACAAAGCCTGACAAAGCTACAACAAGCCCGGCCATGGTGGGGATGGTAGCCATTGACACTCCAGCTGCCATGGCCCTGGGATTACCTGTTCCCAAAAAGCTAATGGTCTCAAAAACATGGATCATGCCTGTAACTGTCCCAAGAAGCCCCAAAAGAGGACAAACAGCAATAAGAGTTCTAATCATGGCGAGATGAGCATCCAGCCTCTGCCTGATCCTTGAGACATCCCTGCGCAGCAGCATATCCACGGTTTTAACATCAGATCCTGGCTGAGACTTCCATCTGGAGCAAAGCTCTGCAAACTCTCTCGGAAAGATCCGCATGTGATACCAGTATCTTTCAATAATAAGAGACCAGAGAACTGTTGCCACCCCAAAGATGAGCCACAGCACAGGGCCTCCGGCATCAAAAAAACGTCTGAGCTCAAGTACAGGGTCAACCATGTTCCGCCCTTTCCCGGTATTTCTGCATATGTTCGGCCAGATATCCTGCGCCCTGCTCCTCCATAATGCCGATCAGCCGCCTGCTCTTGGATGAAGCAATGCTGTGCAGAAAAAGCAGGGGGATAGCCACGGTCAACCCCAGGGCCGTAGTCACTAAAGCCTGGGATATGCCTCCGGCCATAAGCTTTGGATCTCCGGTTCCAAACAGGGTAATGGACTGAAAAGTCTCAATCATGCCCACCACCGTGCCGAGAAGGCCCAGAAGCGGAGCCACTGCAGCCAGGATCTTAATGGTGGTCAAGCCCTTTTCCAGACGGGGAGACTCCTTCATGATGGTTTCTTCGAGCCTGATCTCCAGAGTCTCTGGATCTACTTTTTTATTTCGAAGGTATTGATCCATTAAACGACCCAAAGGGTTATTCCGGATAATCTCTTCTGATCCCAGCTGACTGCGAACCCGCCTCTGGATCAAGATTAGAGCTGCAAATCTAACCACAAAGAGAATTGCGCCCAGTGCGCCCAGGCAGATTATTATCAGCCCGATGACCCTGCCCTGCATGACTCGCTCTGTAACAGACGGGGACTGGACCAGCTGGGCCAGGATGGCCCCTCTGGACGGATCCAAGGCAAAAGGCACAATGTCACCCGGTGCTGCTTCATCAAGAGCGGCTGCCTGTCGCAGATAAGCTGATCCGGGTTGCCTGGGAAGCTCTAAAAACTGGTTTCTGCCCTGAACATGGGACAGATAATGTCCCTCTGCAACCGCATTAAATGATCCCACCCGGACAATCTGTTTTTCAACCTTATTTCCATCAGGGCGAACAACTTCTGCACTTAGTCTTGTCACCCGCCCTGCTTCTACCATTTCTTCCAGAATCAGCATCCAGAACCTTTCCAGATCACTTATTGCGGGCAAGCTTCTGCTGTCTGCCAGCTCATTTAGAAAAACCAGGTCACCGGGTCGATCGGCCATGGTCAGAGAACTCATAAACAAAGCATGAAAGTCCCCGGCGTTCTGGCGAACAACACCAAACATTTCACCAAGGCCCCCCTGTTCTTCACGCAGATCTTTTTCCAGCCCGGAAAGCAGGGATTCATTCTGTTCATAGACATCCAGCAGATGCTCCTGCCTGGCTTGCTCACTGCTTAAAGCCTCACGCATCTGTCTGACCCGTTCCCGGGCCCCTTCAAGATCAGACCTGAATTCCTGCTCCCGTTCCCTGTTAAGGGCTTCTTCAACTGCCGCCCGCTGGCGGATCTCCTGAAGCAAAGTATCAAGATCAGTCCCGGCCTGGGCAGAACCAGTCATGAAAAGACCCATGATCAGGGCAGTCAAAACAAACAGATATCTCATGGCTGTTCCATCATTGCCGGCGTTGAATATTCATCAAATCCTTCATCTTCGTACACAGGAACAAAAACCGGCAAAGACATGGTCACAGGTACCTGAATGAGCTCAGGTGCCGCCTGTCTGCCGGCTATGCGCATACCCTGCCGGACAGCCTGATTATATCTCCTGTCCAGAGGCAGCCACGCTCTGTCGCGGGCGCTCCAGAAACCGGTTTCACTTCGGTCCAGAGTCTGATACGCCAGGATTAGACGTCCAATGCGCAGAAACTCAACGCTTCTCTCCTGCCCGTCCAGGACAAGCTCACCCTGGAAGGCCTCCATACTCCGTCCAAAGTCAGACTCAGTCTGATAAGCCAGCATGATCTGCCGGAACTTTTCCGGAATATCCACATCTGCTCTGACCATGAGGTTTCTCAGGCCTTCCACCCTGGCCCGGCGCTCATCCTGCAGAAAAGGCAGATCAGCATGGACAAAGTCTTCCAGAGTATCCAGCATGCGCAGCATAAGGGGGACTATTTCCCGCTTGGTAATCTGGATGTCATTGATCTGTCTTTCCAGGGAGAGCACCTCTTCCTGTTGTGAGTTGACCATGTCGTTCAGGTTGTCATTGTAAACAACCAGGTTTCTGTGCTGCCGGGAAAGATCTCTGTATTCGTTCAGCAACTGCCTGGTTTCTTCAGACATCTTGTCAATCCTGTCCTGGGACTGTCTTCCCTGGTCAATGATAATGGATTCTTCCTGCACAATCTGCTGAACTTTATCCCCGGCCATCAATCTTGCCGGAAAAAAAGCTGCAAATAGAATAATCAAAATTATTATCAACTTATTCAAAACAGATTTCCTCATAAGATGTCATTTGGTATGCAAAAAACACAGCTGGGAGTTTGCAGCTGCAGAAAACTACTCAGGATGCAGGTTAACATCGCTGCATGGTGAATAGTTACAAAACACATATTAAAGATTTTCATGCAAAAAGTCGGACAGAAACTTATTCTACAAAAAACATCGCCATAACTCTTTGTTTTTACTGATTCCTGATTCCTGACTTCTGACTCCTGCGACTGCAAAAGGTGTTTTTGCAGTCAAATCATTAAAACCGGTAGCTCAAACCGCCATAAAAGGTTGTCGGCTCTATCTGGGTAACGTTATTACGCTCAAAGGTTTTGTTGAAAATATTGTCCACTCCGGCAAAAATCTCAAAGTTTGGGCCGAAACCTTTGGAAATATAGGTTCCAAACAGTGTGTATGAGTAGCGGTCCCCTTCGGCGTATTCCATTCTGCCGGTATAAGACATGCGCAGGTTGGCCTTGAGCCTCCAGTCCGGATATTCGTATCCGAGCTTTACAAACCCCTTATACTTGGGCTGGGCCCCGATATCCTCGCCTCCGGACTTGTTATCAATATCCATCCAGGTCAGGTTTCCGTCCACTGAAAAACCATGGGGAAGTCTAAGGCCTGCCTCAGCTTCAATCCCTTTGATTGTTGCTTTGGCAATATTATCCCACTGATAATAGCTTTTCCTGTTGCGGCCGCTCCCTTCAACCCGGTCAAAAATGGATTCAATGAGGTTCTCGACATCAGTATAAAAGCCGGTCAGTCCTGCATAAACAATATCAAAATCTCCTTCGATTCCCAGTTCGTAGCTTGTAGACTTCTCTGCCTTGAGATCCGGATTGGCTTCATATACCTCCTGGCCTCTGCGGCGCAGTGAAGTGACGTACAGTTCAGTATGGGAGGGAGCCCTGAAACCCTGGCCAAAAGATGCCCTGACCCTGATGGAGTCAGACAGGCTGTAAATGGTGGAGGCTCTGGTTGTCCACTGATCTCCATATTCAGAATGATTATCATAGCGCAGCCCGAGAACCAGATAAAGCGGATCAAAAATATTAAATTCATCCTGCAGAAATACGCTGAAATTATTCACATGTTCCTTGTTGCGCAGCTCGCCCATCTGGGTATCATCCAGTTCATCCCGTCGGAAATCAAAACCCAGGGTTACCAGATGGCTGTCAAAGTAAAGGCCTGAATATCTTGCCTCAGCCTGATTCACATACTGGCTGGTATTTCTTCTGCCTGACCGGGCGTCCGGATCGAAACGCATTTTATTTTCATATTCCGACCTGTTCACCCTGAGCATAATGTCATGCACGTCTGAAAAATGAGCATCATACTGGGCAAAATATCCTCTTCGTTCTTCATCAAAGTTTCTTGTCCTGTCCATTCTCTCATAAAACTGACCACCCTCATATTTATTGTCTGTATACTCTACCCCGGCTGACAGCATCTGGCTGTCAGTCAAATCAAATGAAAAGCGTCCGGAAAGCAGCAAAGGGGACTCTTCAAACCCGTCATCAGGCAATGAACTGGTTTTATTCCATCCATCTTTTTTTCGCTTTTCAGCTGACAGTAAAAATCGAAAGCGGTCCAGGGGTCCGCCCACCATGGCGCTGCCTACATACTCTTTGGCATCGCCGTCCTTATTAATTCCAAACTGGGTTCTGGCTTCACCGCTCCACTCGTACGGGGCTTTTCTGGTAATAATATTAACAACTCCGCCAAGGGCATCACTGCCGTACAGCGCTGAAGCAGGTCCACGCACAATTTCAATGCGATCCACCATAACCACGGGAATCTGGCGCAGATCAATCATGTCATTAAAGCCAAATGCCAGTCTGCGGCCATCCATGAGCACCAGAGTATGCTTGCTTCTGGCACCGCGAATGCTGGGAACCCTTGTTCTGCCGGACTCTCTGGAAACTATCAGGCCTACTGAGTTTTCCAGAGCGTCGGCTACTGTCAGGGCATTCATTTCCTCCATCTGCTTAGAGGTAATGACTTCAATGGACCCCGGTGCATCAGATAAATACTTCTGAGTCATGGTTGCAGAAACCACAAACTCTTCAAGCCTTGCAGGTTCCTCTTCAGCAGCCGGAGCAGGGCCGCCGGCCATAGTCAGTAACAAAGCCATGATAATTATTTTTTTTGCCACATCTCTCTCCAACAATAATAATTTCTGGATAATTGTTTCAGCAGGGTTAGTTCTGAGCCTGTTCCCTGGCCTGGCGGCGCTGTTCCCTGATTTTTCGGTCCATTTCGCCTTTTTCCATGTGTCCCCAGGCGATGAAGGTGAACAGATCAGGGTCTTCAAAGAGCTCCTCAAACTCCATGGCCGGATAATTCTCCAGTATAAACCTGCGGTCCTGGCTGCGCTTTTTCCTCTGGGCCTCGGTAATGGTCCCGTCATGCTGCTTTTCCCGCAGTTCAAACCAGTCCTCGGGCCACACTTTATCTTTAAGCCGGATGGTCACGGCCTGCAGGGTGGACTTGCGCAGGAACTGGTAGACAAAGTTGTCCGCGCTGCGGGTGATGCCGGCCGGGGGCCAGGTCTTGTCCCGGGGATTGTCCCCCTTGAATATAAAGTCCAGTGCTCCCATGGACCCCCCGGCTGCAGGGCTGAAGGCCACTACATCCTCAATGACCGGGGTTTCCCCGCCGTACAGCATCTCCAGCCCGTACCTGGCCGCCTGAAAGGCCACGGTGGCCGTGAGGCAGGGATGCTCGAGGAATTCGTAAGTATCCACCAGGCTGAGATTATGGGTCTCACCGTCCCTGATGACTATGATGGGCTCCAGATCCATGGCGGCCTGAGTGTATCCCCCGTCTCCTGCACCGCAGCCAGCGGCGGCCGGCAGGGCTGATCCGCAGACCAGCAGCAGGAACACCATGAGCCCGGTCAGTGCTCTCAATTGCAGATTCATTCATACCTCCTGAAATCATAATATCCTGGCAGTCAAAAGTTTCTTGTAATCATTTATTTTTATAAGCTTTTTTGGCAGATATATATGTCTTTCGGCCCAGACCAGATATCTATCCAAATATGTTGACCTTATTTCCTTCAACCAGGAACCAGGAACGAAGAACCAATAACTTTGAACTCTCAAGACAATATGTTATTAGTCCCTGTCCCGTTGAGCTCTCCTCTGCTCCCGGATATGCCTGTCCATCTCACCTTCTTCTATGTGGCCCCAGGCTATAAAGAAAAAGGGCTCAGGCTCGCCGAAAAGCTCGGCATAAGATTTTTTGGGAAACTCCCGGATGACATAGTTTCTGTCCTGCTGGCGCTTTTCCTGCTCAGCATCGGTGATGCTGCCATCCCGGTGCCTGTCCCGCAGCACAAACCAGTCATCCGGCCAGAGACCGTCCTGCAGCTTAAGCTTTACGCCCTGCAGAGTGGACTTGCGGTAGAACTCGAAAACAAAGTTGTCCGCACTGCGGGTGATGCCGGCCGGGGGCCAGGTCCGGTCAAGATCGCTTCCACCTTTCATCATGAAATCCATTAGATCCAGGGGACCGCCGGGAGCCCTGACCAGGATGATCAGATCATCAGCAGCCGGGGTATCTCCGTCCGGATAAAGGAGATCAAAACCGTACTGCGCCGCCCGGTAAGCCATGGTGGCCCCCGGGCAGGTTCCCCCATGGAAGTCGTAGACATCCTGAATGGTTATGATTCTTTCTTCCCCGTCACGGATAACCTCTATGGGATCAAGATTCTTGACCGAGTCCGGCAGGTCATCGCTGTAAACAATTCCTGAACCGATAATGAAAAAGAAAAACACTATCATACCCAATATCTTAGGCCTCTTCAGGCAGAAAAACAGCATCTATGTAAACCTCCTAGCTTCAAGCCCGATTTTCCGGGCCGGTTTCTGGCAAAGCTTGACGTCCTGCATTCCCGGGAAAACGACATCCGCCCGGGATAAAAAGCCGCATAAGGCATTTTCAGGCAGGGCCGCCTGGATCAAAAGAACTACCTGATGTCTTCACCGGACAGTTCCACCTGGTGGCCTTCACCACCGTCGAAAAGGATGGAAAACTCCCCTTCCGGCTTTTCCAGCTCAATCTCACCGTATTCGCAGAGCGTGCCGTACTGGAGGAGTTCACCGCCGGGGCCTCTGACGAAAATCGGTGTTTCCAGGGCTGAAGAACCATCGGAATAGGCACCTTCACACAGAATGCTCCCGTCTGGTTCCTCGTAACACATAAACAGCGGGGAATGAGCCATGGCCCCGGAGCTGAAAAAGATCAGACCCGCGACCGCCACCGGAAGAAAAAACCTCTTGCTAAACATGTCACCTCCTGTTCTGGTTGCATTTGAGTGAAAACAATAACGACCTTCAACATCATAGCTTTCTAAAAATCAGCCTGTTCAAGCCATGTTTGAAGACACAGGCACAAAAAAAGGCGCAACTTCAGGGCACAGGTCCAGCCGGGACCCAGTATGCACCTCAAGTCACGCCTTCACTTTCTTCACGACTAAACTGAAGACCGTAAAGCGTTCCCGCACCAATAGCTGTAATGTCTACTCAAAGCGCAATGGACTTGTCAAGTACTTTTTTGATGTTAATTTTCAAAATTATAAAATTTCCTGCTGATTTCTCCACCAGTACTTTCACAGCCTGACAAAAAACTGTTCTCACACAATCATTTCCGGCCCTACCACTACAGCGAAACTTATAAAATATTATACCTGCCTCAATTGGGGACAGGCACCCCCGCACTTATTTTTATTACAAATGATCTTGGTTTTATTGGAAAAAATAAGTGCGGGGAGAGCCAGTCCCCGGAGGTTAATAATAAGTTTCGCTGTA
>PWSL01000291.1 GCA_003563255.1 Desulfonatronospira sp.
GTTTTTTGTGACAGGGTTTCAGGAGTAAGTCACTAACCTTCGGGGACTGGTTCTCCCCGCACTTATTTTTTCTAATAAAACCAGGATCATTTGTAATAAAAATAAGTGCGGGGGTGCCTGTCCCCAATTGAGGCAGGTTTAATATTTTATAAGTTTCGCTGTAGTGCTAATGGGGTGTTGAGATTATATTCCTGTCCCTGAAATAGTCCAGGGCTTCGGCTGCCCCGGCGAGAATCAGTTTCTCGTCGGGGCTTTTTTGTACCACGGTGGTGGGGACCCCTCTAAAGCCACGGGATTGAAAATAGAACCTGGCCTGCTGGATTTTTTCAGGCAGATTTCCGGGTATTTCCACCTGGGGGATATCACGTTGTTGTTCCATGAGAAGGATTTTATAAAAAGGGTTTTCGCTGGACAGGTCCATCTCCTTGAGGGCGGCGATTTTTTTGAGATCATCTGATTCCAGGTCCAGGGGAATAAAATTCCAGGAGTAATTCATGGGACCAGGACCCTCCTGAGCCAGGCGAAGCAGGATCTCGGTGCAGTGGGGGCAGTGCAGGCTGAAAAAGAAATGAAACCTTGGCCATTCTTGAGTATCGGGATGGGTCCACCGGATTACCCCGACATCTTCCAGGCCGGACCGGTCACCAACGCTGGCTGCCGGAGGCTGCAGCATCCCCCCTGCCGCCCCTCCGGCCAGCCATACCGAAAGTCCCAGGATGAACAAGAAGGCCTTTTTTCTCACCAGGGCAAACAGGGCCAGGATGGCGAAAAGGGAACAGGCCACTATTATGCATAACAGACAGGGCTCCATGATGACCAGGAACTGAAACCCCATGAGGCAGCCGTCAAATGACATTGCACCCAAAAGCATGATGGTACAAAGTCCCCACATCCAGGACCGGTTGTAACGCCGGGAAAAGAAGTACACTAGCCAAAGGATAAGAAAAAAAATAAATCCCATTAAGACCAGGTTGCTTTCCCCGATGCGGACATATTCCCCTACAATTCGGCAGGCTTCCGTAGGGCAGATGCTGACCCCCATGGTGCCCCGCACAATGAGATCAAGGGCCAGACCCAGTGCGGCCAGGATGAGTGCCGCGTGCAGCACAATCGCACTCCAGGCCCGGGCCTGGATATCTTCCTGCACTGAACTCTTTTTTTTCTTTTTAGTCATATTATAGCTTAATGGTTGAAGGTTAGCTCTAAGAATTTCTACACTCAGTTAAATTACGCTTGCGCGTGTCTGCCTGTGGCAGTGTTTAACCGGGTAAAAGTTTAAGATTAAGGGATCAGGCGGTTAAAGCTGATGTATCTGTTCAGCGCTTTGCATGTAGCATGGGGACTGGCTCTCCCCGCACTTATTTTTTAAAACCTGTCAATCATCCTTCAGAATAGTAAGTGCGGGTTTGGTGCCTGTCCCCTGCTTTCCTTAAACCGCAAAATCAAACATCTCCAGGATATGGGCTTCGAAGGATGCAGGATCTTGACTCCATATCCTGTTTTGCAAGGAATAAATGTCTGGATATATTCCCATTTTTCTGGCTTTTTGTACAATATTGCCGGCCCTTTCCCACTGGGGCGGATTCTGAGCCAGCAGCCCTTCAAGTTCTTTTTCTGTTATGGATTTCAGCAGGCTGCCCATGTAGGGGTTTTGATGCAGCATCTGGGTCCAGAATGCGGACCAGTCGTTTGTCTCCCCGTTTGAGTTCAGGAAGTGCATAAGCATGCCCAGGGATAAAAACCCCCGGCCTGTCAAGGGTTCCTGCTGCCCTTTTTCAAAAAAGTTCTCCCGGTGCCTGCCCAGAATGGAAGAGCTCTGCAGCAGGGCGGATACAATCTTGTTTTCCTGGTCCTGGTCCAGATTCAGAAGCACATGGTCCCGGATTTTTTTGTCAAGGTCATCCAGGCCCAGGCTTTGATTGTCAGCAATTATTACTCTACAGTCCAGAAGAGAGTCTGCACCCTGGTCCAGGGCAAATGTTTCGGTGCCCTGCTGCTGCAGGCAGATCCATCTGTAATTCAGGCTCAAAGTATCTTCCTGCCTGCTGGTGCTGAATTCAAGCCCGGGAAAAGCAAAAGAGGTTTCCATTTCTTCACGGCAGGCCCCCATGACGGCCATTCCGGCTGGTGTAATCCTCCTTGGCAGAACTAATTCCTTCCAGATTTTTTTCCCGTCACCCAGGGCCGGATCGTTGGAGTGGGCTTCTTCCAGAATCTCCAGGAGCATGGGCTCAACATCGGGACCATTCAGATCTCTGAGCATTTCCAGGGCTCTTAGTCCATAGCTCAGGGAGTTTAAGGGCTCGATGCGTCCCAAGTCATCAAAGAACCAGGCACAGCTTGCAAAGGAGGCCAGACTCATGCGCTGCATTTCAAGAAACTGCAGGGCAATGGTCTGCTGTTTTCTGTCAAGGTCCCGGGCCTGATGTTTGCGCAGGAAATGTTCCCTGTCAACAGCCCCGCACAGGCAGGTGCCGTAATCCAGCATTGCCTGGCGCGGGTCACGCAAGAGTTTTCCGGCAGAATGCCGGTAATGTTCGTCCACGTAATACCGGATCAGGTTTAAGGACCTGCGAAGGGGCCTTCTCCAGAGCTGATTCCAGTCCGTGTGCCCGTTGGTACTGCATCCGCAGTCGTCCTGCCACCTCTCCACCCCGTGGATACAGCTCCAGGAGGATTTTTCGTGTATCTTGACTTCCTGGAGAGGCGGGTGTTTATCCAGATAAGAAGAGAAATTTGTCAGGGACAGGGGGCTTTCAGGCTGCTGTGCCCTGTTCAGCACCCAGGCCAGGGCCATTTCACCGAACTTGAAATGGTGTCCATAGGATTCCCCATCGGTGGCAAGGCTTAGAAGCTTCTGGTCACGACTGGAGATGATCCTCTGCCAGAACCCCTCGCCGTCGGATAAAAGGTTTTCAAAGGCCACAGCCTGGGAAACCGGTCCATCGTAAAAGAAAACCGCGATTTCACGGCCTGACTGCAGTTTGACCTTATAGGGCCGGTCCTTGGGTAAACTGTCTTCAGTGACCTGGGTCCAGTTGCCCTGGAGGTCTGATATGGACCTGGCCTGCCTGGGGGCAAGAACGGTAAATCTGATGCCGGCCCTGGCCAGAGCTTCCAGATCCGGAGTAGAGACGGCTGTTTCAGAAAGCCAGAAGCCCTCCGGTCTGCGCCCGAAGCGATGCTCAAAGTCCTGAATAGACCAGGATATTTCCACGTCCCGGTCCTCGTCGGTGGTCAGGGGCATGATAATGTGATGGTAGATCTGGGCCATGGCATTGCCTCGCCCGAAACGCTGGATACTTTTTCGATCCCCCTCCAGAATCTTCTTGTAGGTGCCTGAGCAGTGCCTGGCCATCCAGCGCAGAATGGTCGGGCCGAAGTTGAAATTTATGAATTCATAACAGTTGATAATTTGCTTTATGCGGCCCTGTCCGTCCAGGATGCGCGCCGAACTCAGCGGGTCATAGCTTTCCCTGTTGATGCGCTGGTTCCAGTCGGAATATGGAGCAGCGCTGGCTTCGGGCAGGACTTCCTCCAACCAGGGGTCAAAGCGGGGGGGTTGATAAAAATGTCCATGAATACAAAGGTGTTGTGGCATTGCAGGATCCTTGGTTTTTAATTTTAGCAGTGACTTACTCCTGAAACCCTGTCATAAAAAACAATAACCACGCGAAGCGCGTGGCAGGCCTTAGACAGGATTAACCACGCCAAAGACGCGTGGCAGGCATAGATTGACAGGATAAGCAA
>PWSL01000164.1 GCA_003563255.1 Desulfonatronospira sp.
ATGCTGAAGTGTTAGGTATTCAGGCTTCAACTTTCAGGTCTCAGTTTTTATAGTTTCAAGTCTCAGGTTTCAGGTTTCAGGTTTCAAGTCTCAGGTTTCAGGTTTCAAGTTTCAGGTTTCAAGTTTCAGGTTTCAGGTTTCAGCCCTCATCATTCCCTCTCTCCCATACCAGAAAGTGCGGGCGGTTCTGCAGCTGGGGCAAAAAGTCCTGGAACTCCTCCCGGCTCATAACCAGGGTGCGGATCTTGCGTTTGATATATCGTTCAGTTTTCCTGGTCAGATCGTTTAGCCGAATCCTTGTCTTTACACTCCGCGCTTGACCCCTGTGAAATAGGAAGAAATTTCACTGGGCAAGCGCAAAGTGTAAAGATAAAGTTCTGCGTATCCTTAACCCGTGCCTTGAAAATTACTGGATAAAAAGACTGAGTGCCAGAGGAATAGCGAACAGTCAAAATGATGAATGAGCTATTGATGTTTTTATACACATACGGCAATATGTGTTTGCTTGTGTAATTTTCGACATTGAATATTTTGAGAAAGGAGCCGGACATGCAGACTTACAAAAAAGAAGAACTGATGAGTTCAACAGATATCGTGAGGAATTTCAGCTCTGTCCTGGAAAGCATTAAAAATAAGAAAAGAGACAAGATCGCTGTGCTGCGGAAAAACAAGCTCGAAGCCGTAATTCTCCCCATTGAAGAATATGAAAGAATACAGGAGCTTGCCGACATCATGGAGCACCTGCAGCTTTCCAGGTTGATTAAAGAACGAGAAAAAACACCTATAGACGAATATGTTGATTTTGAGCAGATTTTATCCGAGCACGGGCTTGGAAGAGATGAACTATAAGCTCAAATTCCATCCAGACGCTTTAAAAGATCTCCAGGAACTGGATCACCGGGTAAAGCTTCTGGTCCTGAAGCAAATCAATAAGCTTTCCACAAAACCTGAGCTGGGGCAGAGCCTGGGTCAAAAACACGGGATTGATCTGTCAGGTTATAAAAAACTTTATGCTGACAAGAAAAGAATCCGGATAATTTACAAAACTATTCATGATATGGTTCTCATTAAAATCCTGGTTATAGGCAAAAGAGAGGGCTTGAAAGTCTATAAAAAAGCAGGGGATAGGGATGGTTAAAAAGGACTGAAGCCTGAAAGAGGACTGGAACCGCGAGAAAGGGATGCCGGGTACTGCCGAAAGACTACAAAAATTTGGCCATATCCTTGGTCCCCGGGTGAACCAGGACCTGCGGCGCCCCTCCCGGCTGTTCCGGAGCATCCCCTCATATATCCAGCACTCCATCATGACCATTGTGCGCATCTTTGTGGTCTACAAGCCCTTCCGGTTTTTCTTTATCATCGGTGCAACTCTTCTGATCCTGGGTAAGCTCATAGGCCTGCGCTTTCTGTGGTACTATTTTGCCGGCGACGGGGCAGGCGGTGCCAAGGGAGATAATGTATATTATTTACGATAAATTTCCCTGCGGTGACCAATATCAACGATTAAAACCAGCAAACTATCGTACTGCACTTCATAATATCACTCGATAAGATCCCACTAGAATTCTCCAGGCCGGCCTGCCGGAAATTTTACTTCATCCAGGTAGACGGGGATTTTCTGCAAATTTTCGAATTGATTCAATGATACGCGACTGTTCCGTGCGCTCAATCTTTGAGAGCTGTTTCTGGGCAGAGCGCAGGATTTCAATCGTGTATGTCACTCTTTGTCATCCTCCTGGATTTGCCGAACTGCCTCTTCAAACAGTAACGTTTCCTGGGGTCCGGCTTTGGCCGCATCGTGAGAGCGAATATCTTCAAGTTCCTCAAGTTCTTCTAAAACCTGATTCCATTCTTGTATACTTAACATGACCGCCTTGGTGCTCTGTTCGTTGTCAACTACATATTGCGGGTTTAAGATGATGCCCATGGTTCCCTCCGCCACAGAATCTGTTAAAATGTATTAGTAAATAGATTATTTAACTGGTAACTGAAAGGCAATTTTTTGCCGCTGATTTCTTTACACCTCGCGCTTGCCAGGTGAAACAGGAAGAAATTTCACCGGGCAAGCGCAAAGTGTAAAGATAAAGTTCTGCGTATCCTTAACCCGGGCCTTGAAAATTACTGGATAAAAAGGCTTAGAGCCAGAGGAATAGCGAACAGTCAAAATGATGAATGAACCATTGATGTTTTTTTAAAAATGAGGCTCTTCGACGTTTTGTATGGAGTTTAACCATGATCAAGCTCTTTATATTCAATGCTGCTAAAGGCTTTTTTCTGCCTCCCCCGAGCCGGGGTCTATGGATAAACTACTCCCCGCCCGGGGCGGAAGTCCTTTTTCTTTGCCGTAACTCGCGGAAATGAAAAAATTGTTTTCTCTCTTTTCCCGAGCTCTGCCTGTCACGCCTTGACGTGATTACAGGTTCAGTCAGACCAGATCTTTTCTTACGTCATCCATGCCTGTTTTTCCCTGAAACAGTGCTAAATTGCAGATTCCTCAGTACATGATAAAAATAATCCCTGGACCAGACATCCAGATCCCTTGGACTGGGGATAAAGGCAGCAACATCCGCTTTGGCAGCTTCAAAATCAACGGCCTCGATACGTTTGGCTATCATATTCACGCATTGGTCCGGAGAAAGCGGGGCCTTTTCTGTATAGACACCCCGCTGCCGCAGCCTGGCTTCCAGATGCGGGAGCAGGAGCGGCACTTTCTTGCGTACCAGAAAAGCAAAATCATACCAGTCTCTGCCTTTGACCCTGTTCTGCCAGGCGCGGTACAAAATAGCATCCATCTTCCCGGCCAGCAGGGCCGGCCTCGAATAGGCCCGCACAGAAAAGGGGACAGGATCGTCAACGAACATTACCTCAAACTCTGCCCCGGGCGGAGGATCAACATCAACTTCGAGCTTGACCTTGCACAGCTCGTTTTTATGAAGCCTTTGGGCAATTGCCCGGGGCGCTCCGGCTCTGATAGTGTGCATGCGTGTATTGGCCTTGATAAAGGCTGATTCAATGGGCGTATCCAAGCTTTTGCCGCGACTTTCAATCTCCACGCTGAATCCCAGGGCCTTCATTTCATCCTGCAGGGCATCCAGACAGGATGAAAGCTGGAAATCTTGCGCAGGCTCCAGCAGAGAAAAATCCAGATCTTCTGAAAATCTGTCCAGATTGTACAGCAAACGCAGGGCAGTGCCGCCGTAAAATGCGGCATGGGCGAAAAAATCCGTGCGGGCCAGGCCAAGCAAGGCAGCAGCCTGAATGGTTTCAGCCAGAGCCCTGTGCGCTGAGCCCTGGTTCTTTTCCAGGTATTCTTCAAACAATTGAACACAGGCTTCACGCATGAATATCCCTTCCCAGAAACTTGGCAAAGCTGTTTAAGGTCGCTGCATGGTAGCGCAGGGCAAAATTTATCAATGTCCTTCTGTCCAGCCTGCTGAACTCATCCGGGTCCAGGCGAAGGTCCTGGAAAAGAAGGTTCTCAATGCCTTTAATGGAACGTATCCCTGTTATGCGATACAACTCATCGCAAAGGGCTTTTTCCGGGGAAGCCATCAGAAAACGCCTGTGCCTGTCTCCAATAAGACCTATTCCCAGCGGATACACCCGTGCAGGAACGTCCTGATAGAAAAACGATCCCACCGGCGTATCATATCTTTTTTTCCTGCCCCTGTTGAACGTAGCTGAAGTAATGTGCTGCACATGCTCAGGTATCAGGCCATACCACCTCAA
>PWSL01000245.1 GCA_003563255.1 Desulfonatronospira sp.
TGTCCTTTGTCTGGAGGGCAGGATTCATTACCTGCTGTTTCATCCCTGCAATACCGCCGCCACTTTGATGCTGGAATGCTCTTCGGTGGTCATGGTGTCCTCAATCCATTCCATGTATTCGGCAAACAGATTTTCCACCTCCCGCATACGCTCGTCCCTGCGCCTGGACTTTACATTCTCGGGCATGTGTTTTTCATGAAAATACTGCTCTATCTCCCTTCTATGCCGGATTTTCAACTGCTCTAACTTTTCCAGGTGAGCATTGAGCTGGGGATTAATCCGGTTTTCAAATTCCCTGCGCACTTCGTTCATCCATTCCATGGCCTTCTGGATTACGCTGGGAAGCATCTCTTCAGCCTGGCGGCTGACCTTCATGTTGCCGGGGTTGGAAAAGGTGCTGCTTCCAAGGCCGGTGCGCTCCAGAATTTTTTCTAAGGGCTCCATCCCCTTGAAGGCCCGGCCGGACACAATAACCCCGAACCAGTTCTGAATAAGGGGCTGTCCCTTGCGGTTGGGAATGATTCCCGTGAGAATGTAGATTATTTCCTCCGGCTTTAGAGAAGGCAGGGTAAGCACGGGAGCTTCGTTGCGTCCGAAACTGGTCTGTACCCGGTCATTGAGCCATTGCAGGACCGGATGGAGTGGCCACAGGTAGTGAAGCTCAGGCCAGGCCTGCTCATCCTTGCGGCAGCGTCTGATCTCCTCCTGCATGGTGTCTTTGTCGTCGGTAAACTTGAGTCGTCCGTTGCGGGGCTGGATTTCCCGGGGCAGAAATGCGAAACGGTGCAGGAGGTCCCCGGGCACATTCATATCCAGCACCCTCAGGCTCTCGTCAATATCCGGTGAAAGGTCATTGTCCTGATCCAGCCGGTTCAGGCCCAGGCGAACATATTCAAAATCATCTGCAAAAAGGGCAGGCATTTGTCCCAGGCGCTGCCGGGCTGATGTATCACTGGATTTCTCCTGGCCCTCTTCCAGAAAGGCCAGCAGATCCAGCGGGCCGTCCTGTGGGGCGGACAGGTCCCGGGCGGCAAAATCATCCGGGGAGAGCCCCTGTTCTAAGGCTCCAGCAGTTCTGGCTTCTTCTGCCTCCACATCATAGACGCCCATGAGGGCCGAAGGATCCCCGATATTTTTAATGGCTTCTTCATCCTTGCTGATTAAAAGCTCCAGGATGCGCATATCCCCGTGGATTTTGGGCTCCCGGCTCTGGATGGCCAGGTAGCTGATCAATGGAGTCCTCTCCTGGCCATAGCGGTCTATGCGGCCGTTTCGCTGCTGAAAGACCATCAGGGACCAGGGGATGTCAAAGTGGATAAGGCGGTGACACAGGTAGTGCAGGTTGATCCCTTCGGAAGCCACATCCGAGGCGATAAGCAGACGCAGGGGCGATTCGTCCCGGCCGAAATCCTCCACCACCCGCTGCTGTTCAATGTCCGAGAGACCACCGTGCAGTCGTTCCACATGCCTGTCCTTGAGTCCAAGTGCCGGTGGCAGATGTCGATATAAAAACTCTAAGGTTGCAATGCGCTCGGTAAAGATGACTAACCTGTCCAGGGGATCTTTGCCGGTCCAGTACAGTTCGCTGGAGGGGCTGCTGAGCAGGTCCACCAGTTTTTGAAAACGGCTGAAACTCTCAGAAGTTATGTCCGCCACTGCACTTCGCAATTCCCTTAGAGACTGCACATCTCCGGCATAGTCTGCCTGAGGTGCTCTTTGCAGTTGACGCAGCCTGGCATCAATGGTCTCCAAGCAGGCTGCAGGGCTGGAGAACAGGGCCTTTTCCAGGGTGGTCTGAAACAGTTGCCCTCCAGTGCGCTTGTTGTTCAGGCTATGCAGGTTGAGTCCGGCCAGGCTTGCAAAGGCTCTTTCCTCCTGCTCAGAGGCCGGGATATGGCAGGTACTGATACGCCTTTCCTGAAATGATCCCTTGACCTGATGCTGGATGTCCTTTTTAAAACGGCGGATAAACAGGCCCTTTATGTCATCAGGTCCGTAATCGTCCTGGTTGGCAATGGCTGTTGGGTCCAGCATGTTCATAAGGCTGGCGAAACTTCTGGCCCGGCCGTCATGCGGTGTGGCCGAGAGCATAATCAGAGAATCCGACTGCCTGGACAAGAGCCTGGCCAGACGCGCCCGCTGGGTGCGTCCATGTCCTCTTTCGGCCACGTTGTGGGCTTCATCTATGACAATCACATCCCAGGTCGCCTTTTCCAGATGCACCCTGAATTCATTGTCCTGCTTCAGGGTATCCATAGAGATGATGGATTTATCAAAATAATAGAAAGGGTTATGATTGGTGGGAATTTTGGAACGTACCCGCTGCAGCCCTATGGAGTCCAGCCTGGTCAGGGGTATGGTAAACCTGGTCCAGAGCTCTTTTTGAAACTGGGTGAGCATGCTCTTCATGGTCACCACCAGGATGCGCTTGCCTCTTCCCCGGCGTATAAGTTCGCTCAGAAGCACTCCGGCTTCCAGGGTCTGGCCCAGTCCCACGGAATCGGCAATGAGAATACGCTGTCTGGGCTTTTCCAGAGCCTGCAGGGCTGGATCCAGCTGGTACGGAACAAAATCCATGGCCGCCTGATGGCCTGTGTAAAGCCTGGAATCAGTGGGCGGTGTCTGGCGCAGCAGGCTTTCAAGATAGAGCAGGCTGTCCTGATATTGGTTGGAAGAATCAGCAACAAGCCTGGTTCGGGCCGGGTCCAGGCTTTTGACAGGACTGTGCAGGGCCTCCAGGTCTGTAAGGAATGTGGCTTCCCTGTCCCGGACCAGTTCAGACAGGCCGACACAGGTCAGGGCCTGTCCCCCTGTGGATGCACGGTCCACCCTCCTCACCAGCCACTCAGCGTCCCGAACCAGCACCCTGGCTCCCGGAGCCAGGGTCGAGGCGGATTTTTGAGACATTTTCAAGCCTTGCAGGTCAAAATTTTGCGGGAATAAGTAACTTGCGCCCTGGAGGTCCAGGACGGAGCTGCAGATACAAAACCCGGGGATAATGGCTCAAGATATAACCCTTGAACATTACATAGAAATTTAAGCCCCGCATACCTCAAGGCGGACTAAAGGTCAACGAGCAGACTCAAGTGCAGTATCTTTTTTTCACCACTCCCCGTCACGCACTTCACGCACCAGGCGCAGGACTGCATGGTCGGGCATGTTCTTCAGGTTTTTTATAAGTTCGGCAAAGAGCTCTGGGCGGCTGCGGATGACTTCCTGTACTTCGGAGGAGACCTTTCCGGCCAGGGCCAGAAGCAGGTCCGGATTTTCCCCCAGCTCCCCGGCCAGAGAGATTATCTTCTTCTCGGACAGAGTTACCGGCCAGCCCCGCTCAATCTTGCTCAAGTAGGACGGCTCAACGCCGATTCTCCCCGCCACCTGACGCAGGGAGTACTTCTTGTCGGTTTTTCTCAATTCAAGGCGCTTTTCACGGACGTATGATCCAAAAGGTGTTTCCATAAGTCCATTGTGGACTCCATAATACACGAAGTCAAGGTTTTTTTAAAAAATCCGCCCACCCGATATTAAAAAGGACCAACTAACTGCTGGAATGGATTTAGGCGCTTAGCACAAATTTCGAAACAACATGTTGTTGCATTTTCAAAGAAAGCCAGGAGGTATCGCCCACGGAACACACGGAAGGGCACGGAAGTTTTACCTCTCGTTCCCAGGCTCCAGCCTGGGAACATTTAGTTCTTGCGGCTCCAGCCGCTTCTTAAAAAA
>PWSL01000417.1 GCA_003563255.1 Desulfonatronospira sp.
GGGACAGGCACTCCGGGACCCACTTGAGCATCATTTTGTGCTTAAAATATCTCATTTTCTGGGACAAGCGGGTCCCGGAAGAGCCAGTCCCCGTGCCACATGCAAAGCGCTAAACAGATACTCTCTACAGAGCTTATGTTCATTATTGTGTTGTTTGCAGACGCACTCCTGCCAACTTCCCAGATCAATCATTCCGGCTTTCCCACTCCATATCCCGCATCCTGTCATAGAGCATATTAATATCGTTAAAGACATGGAGCAATCTGTCATCGATCAGCCCGCTTTCTTCATCCAGAATCTCTGTAGCCTCACTGTTTTCCAACACATATGCCTTTACCATGTCTTGCCTCAGCGACATAATGTTTTGAATTTCCACTTGCTGGATTTCCAGGTCTTTGATCTTTTCCCTTTTAAGATGATTGTTCAGGGATTCCAGCACAAATGGACTGTGAGTCGTTAGAATAAACTGAGTATTGGGAAAGATTTTGACAAGATCAGCAACCACCCTTTGTTGCCAGGTGGGATGCAGATGCAGATCCACTTCGTCAATAATGACCATGCCTTCGCTTTCCAGTGGATCAGAAAGATGGGGGTTGGCCATTGTATAACGGGCGCACAGGTCAATTACCAGCCCAATCATGGTTTTGTAACCGTCGCTCAATTGTTCCAGAGCCAGGGACTGGCCGTCTTTTTTTACAATAAACCTCAGAGGGCTAACCTCAATATGCGGTTCGCTCAAATCCGGAAACAAGGCTGTTATAGCCCGACGTACTGCATTGAGTTCATTAAGGGTCAAGTCAAAGCTTTTCTTTTCTTTCTGAAGCCGGTACTCTCGGTTTTCCTTATTATAAAACCAGATAAAGGCAGAGCGAAAACGGCTGTCTGCGTTGAGAGCGCCTGACAGAGCCTCAAATCTGGAAGTTTTTTTCTGGAAACCCTTTCTGCTCAAGGGGATATCCAGTATGGCCCGGCTTACACCATAATAAGCAAAAAGAGGCAAATCAAAGTCAAGGTTATTGTTGTAACGGTCAAGAATCTGTTTATTTAGAACTGAGATAAGTTGTTTTGTACCTGTAGCTTTGGGTATCTGCTTTTTAGTATTAGGGCTTTTGTCCCTGCTTTGGGTAGTATCCCAGTGAATGTCATTAAATGATTCGAGAGTTACACGGGTATAGGGCAGTTTTCTGCAGTTTACCTCCCTGAGATCGTATTTTTTAAATGAAATACCCGAAACTTCAGGCAGGTGGGTGGCAATGACGCCAAACCCTATGGCCAGGGCATCCAGTATCGCAGACTTTCCGCTCCCATTGTCTCCGATGAATAAGTTCACTCCACTGGATAACTCAAGCTCAAGACGTTCAAAGCATCTGAAATTTTGCAAATATAATTTCTTGATTTTCATAATAGTAACTGTAGTCCGGGGTCTGTTGCCGCGTTTGGGTGTATGGAAGTATTCGTGTTTGGGTGTAAAGTCAAACACGGGGTCCGAAGTCCGGGGTCGGAAATCATGGTTCGGAAATCGGACATCGATCATTCACAGTTCAACTCGATCCCTGTCTTACTGATTTCATTCACCAACGGATTATCCCTGGTGAAATCATCGGGTCGAAACGGGCTTGGTTCAAGGCGATCATCAACTGAAAGGGCCAACTTCATCAACAAGACGCGCTCCGCGAAAAGATCTTCGGAAAAATCCGGGCTGACAATGGCCAAGTCAATGTCACTCCATTTACCGGCGGAACCTCTGGCATGCGATCCGTAAAGATACGCCTTTGTTACATGTTTCTCCTTTTGAAGTTGATCGATAAACCTGCGAACGGACTCTGTTATTTCAGAAGGGACTGTAGCCATGCGTAATACCTCTTTATCAGCAGCATATGCTGTTGCGAAAATTCGTGTGTGCATTTGTTTCGAAAAGATCTTTTGAAATCCGGATACCTGGTTCAATGTTAAAAGCTGTTATGGTGATAAAATCATTTTCTGTTTGTTCATCAATCTGGATCTGAGCTATTCTTGCCAGCCGAACAAGATTGTGTATTGGTGGAGCATGATCCCCGCAGATATCGACACAGAGGGCTTTCAACAATTTTTCCAGGGCTAAATGTCCAAAAAAGAGGGCATAGGAGTAATCTCCTTTTTCGATAAGATGATCAGCTACCCGCAGAGCATCGTCTGCTTCAGCAATCCAATATTTATTCAATTTTTCAATACTGATAGTCATATGATTTGCTTCTCGAGTATGTTCTAAAAGGCAAATGCCCGTGGACCGCCGTTAGACTCGACCTTCTCACTTTCAGTGTCCTTCTGTGCCTGCCCAGTGAAATCTCTTCCCATTTCACATCGGGTGTTCTGTGGGCTATGTTCTTCATTGCAAAATCTTTTCGTCTTCCATGCTCAGCAGGGCGGCAAACATCAGTTCAGCCCGCTTCCAGTCCTCGGGGGTATTGATATCCTGCACAAGATGCCTGGGCAGGATTACTGGCCTGGAATCAGCGGACATCACTGATGCATACTCTAGAAAAGAATTGACATGCCCCCAGTAAAACTGTGCTGCATCATGGTAGGCCATCTCACGTTCATGAGCGGGAATCTGGCCAACTACGGCACGATTCGTTCTAGGCTGCCGCCTGCAAGGATTCTGAATGCTCCGTGAACACGAAACTCATAAGAGGTTACGGAAAAAGCAAATGAGCATTTTTCATTTTTTAAGGCTTCAAATCCTTGTTTTAGATATTCTGGCTGCAGAAACGGTGCTGTGGCATAGATGCAGCAAGCATATTCAGGTTTTTGGGCCTGCTCGACAAGCCATTCCAAACAATGCCGGACAACAGCATTGGTCTTGGTGTAGTCGTCCGCCAATTCCCTGGGCCGCATAAAGGGTATCTCCGCTCCATGCTGCCTGGAGACCTCTGCAATTTCTTCGTCATCCGTTGACACAATGATCCTGTCAAAAAGCCCGGATTTCTGCGCTGCCTGGATTGAATAGGCGATAATGGACTGCCCGCAGAAATTCTTGATATTCTTGCGGGGAATGCGTTTGCTGCCGCCGCGGGCTAGAATTATGGCTATTGCCTTCATTGTTGCAAAGCCTCCCGGAACACACTAATCACATTCCCCTGTTCCTCATCACTCATTGCTGGAAAAAGTGGCAAAGTAATCGCCTCCTGGTAGTATTTTTCCGCTTCCGTAAACATGCCCTGTCCTGGCGTATAGCACCTGGCGTTTGGCGTTTGGCGTTCTACCCTCTGTGTCTCGTTCTCTTGTTTTTGCCCCATGCTCCATGCCCGGTGCCCCATGCCCCTGTAGTAGGGCTGAGTATGTAACGGAATATAATGGACGTTTACGCCTATGCCCTTTTCTCTCAAATAATCAAAGACCTGTCTACGGCTTAAGCCTGCATTTTCAATATTGAGGCGGATTACGTACAAGTGCCAGGCGGAATCACAGTCTGGATGCTGCCAGGGGGTAGACATGGGCAAGCCCTGGAGTAGCTGATCATATCTTTGGGCCAGTTTTTTTCGTCTGGATCCAAATTCATCCAATTTGGACAACTGGCTTAAGCCCAAGGCCGCCTGGATGTCGGTCATGCGGTAGTTGTGGCCGAGGTCTATCTGCTCGTAGTAGTAAGAAGGTATGGGCGTGTGCGTGTATGGGGGTATGGGGGTGTTTGAGTATGGGTGTATGGGCGTATGCACGTCTGGGTGTCTTTTACTCCCATAC
>PWSL01000436.1 GCA_003563255.1 Desulfonatronospira sp.
CAGCGAAACTTATTGATTGACCTCCGGGGACTGGCTCTCCCCGCACTTATTTTTAAAACCTGTCAAACTTCCTTCAGAAAAATAAGTGCGGGGGTGCCTGTCCCCAATTTCGACCGGTTAAGAAGTTATATAAGTTTCGCTGTAGTGCTAAACAGATACGGTTTTGGGTATCTTTTCGTCTCTTCTCTAAAAAGCGCTGAACAGATAGAGGTTTTGTTGCCGGGTCTGTTACTGCCGGAACAGATATCAAAATAACACATGCTGTTCGATTGTAAAGGGAAAAAAGTTTCTTCACAATGAGCAAAGTTTAAGTTGATTTAAAAGCACTTTTTTTCTAGATTGTTTTTAGCGCTACAGCTGAAGCAAGAGTGCCCGTATCTGTCAGCGCTTCGCGTGTGGCGTGGCGCCGGCTCGTAAGGCCAGTGCCTGCCGGGCGGCTTCCTTCTCCTCTTCCAGGCCGTAGGGGAGAGCATACAGCTCGGAGAGAGAAAAGGCATACAGCCCTTTGGGGGACTGGCTTCCCCGCTCTTTTGAATAATCCGTACATTTTCTCTCAGAAAATATTTGCAGGGTGCCTCTGTCCCCAGTTGAAATATCAGATGGATTATAATAAGTTCCGCCGTAGTCTTGACAGTCAAAAGCGCTCCACCCTGGCGGCCCGGGGACAGAACCGAATAAGTAACTCGTACCACTTCTTCCCAGGCTGGAGCCTGGGAAGAAGCACCCGGCCTGGGGCCTATCCCTCGCCATGAACTGCTTGTGCAGGTTCACTGAATTACGTGTTGGTGGTTTTTGATTTGTGCAGGAAATGGGTTGCGCGGACTGTCCCCAGGCCATGATCCGGCACCATTGTTTTTTCCCATATTCTGCAGCCTTTTAAAGTCTTACTGCCATAAGATAAGTCCGGGGATGCCTGTCCCCTGCTTTCGGTAACGTATCTGTTCAGCGCTTTGCATGTGGCACAGGGACTGGTTCTTCCGGGACCCGCTTGTCCCAGAAATATGAGTCATTTCAAGCACAAAACGATGCTCAAGTGGGTCCCAAAGTGCCTGTCCCCTGCTTTCCTTAAAAGCGCTAAACAGATACTCGGTAACATAGTTCACCCGTTTAAACCACGCTTGCGCGTGACTGCCGGAGACAGTGTTTAACCGGGTAAATTGTTAAAGATTGACACTACATCGCTCCCGACATTCATCATTCTGGAAATTGTCGGTAACTACAAGACATTGTTGGAGAATTTTTGACTGTAAAGTTGTATTTTATTGAAAATATGTTCTGGGGTGCTGGTCTCTATGCGACATGCAGGCGCTGCACAGATATATTTTTTTAAATTGCCAATAATTTATTTAAACACAAGGGCGGATTCATGCTTACTTCAGATATATCCAAACCCTGGCTTAAAAGCTATGATAGTGAGGTCAGCCCAAATCTGGATTATGAAGAGATACCCGTTTATGAGTATCTGGACCGGGTGGCTGCAAGGCATCCCAGGCGCAAAGCCATACACTTTAACAACTGGAAAATGAATTATAATAAGCTTCAGGAGTTGACTGAAAATTTTGCAGCCAATCTCAGAAGCTACGGCTTAAGTCCGGGGGACAGGGTGGCCATTATGCTGCCAAATCTCCCCCAGACCATTATAGCTTACTGGGGGGTACTCAAGGCAGGCGGTACTGTGGTCATGACCAACCCCCTGTACATGGAAAAGGAGATACTGCACCACTTCGGGGACTCGGAGTCAAAATTTCTCATAACCCTGGACCTGCTGTGGCCGAAAATTTCTGAGCTTATGCCCAGGCTTGGTCTGGAAAGAGTGTTTATCGCCAGCATTCCTGACTGCCTCCGCTTTCCCCTGACCTGGCTCTACCGACTGAAGATGCATCGCGAAAAAAAGGTTCCGGATATCCCATATGATGATGAAAAAGTATTGCCATGGAGAAAACTGATTCAGAAAGGCGAGGTGTTTATCAAGTACACCCCGGAACCCAGGCAGGATCTGGCTATGCTTCAGTATACAGGGGGCACCACAGGGCTTTCCAAGGGGGTAATGCTGACCCACTACAACCTGGTTGCCAATGTGCGACAGGCCATGTCCATGCTGCATAATATCGAGTTGGGAGAGCATACGGTTCTGGGCCTTTTGCCCTATTTTCATATTTACGGCCTTACTGTGTGCGTCAATTTCGCCACTGCAATAGGAGCCACCCTGGCCCCTTATCCCAGGTTTGTACCCAGAGATGTATTAAAGGCCATCCACAAGATTAAACCCACCATCTTTCCCTCGGCTCCTGCGGTTTTTCAGGCCCTGCTGCACCAAAAAGACATTGACAGATATGACCTGTCCTCCATCAACTACTGTATATCCGGATCAGCGCCTCTCCCAAAGGAATCCATAGAAAGATTCAACAAAACCACGGGTGCTGAGATACTGGAAGGCTACGGCCTTACAGAGGCTTCGCCTATAACCCATTTCAACCCTTTGCGGGGCAAGCGCAAAATCGGCTCCATTGGATTGCCGTTTCCTGATACGGATGCCGCCATTGTAGATATGGAAAAAGGTGGTGCCCCCCTGCCTCCCAAAGAGATCGGGGAACTCATAGTGAAAGGGCCGCAGGTTATGAAAGGGTATTGGAACCAGCAGGCGGAAACTGCTCAGACTCTTCGAGACGGCTGGCTTTATACTGGAGATATTGCCTACATGGATGAAGAGGGTTATTTTTTCATTGTGGATCGCAAAAAAGATCTGATTATTACCGGAGGATACAATGTATACCCCAGGGAAATAGATGAGGTTCTTTACGAGCACCCGAAGATCAAGGAAGCAGTCAGCGTCGGTATTCCCAATTCCACTAGGGGCGAAGTGGTTAAGGCCTTTGTGGTGCCCGTGGAAGGTGAAGATCTTACAAAAGCTGAAATCGTATCCTTCTGCAAGCAGAAGCTGGCGAGTTTCAAGGTGCCCAAGCAGATAGAATTCCGGGAGGAACTGCCCAAAACCATAGTGGGCAAGGTCCTGCGACGGGCTCTGCGTGAAGAAGAAATGGCTAAAAAGCAGAACGGAGACGACAACTGATGCCGGGGCGGCGTATATCAAGACAGGATCAATGATGTTTTGCGGCAAATGTAGTTACACTTCCTTTGACCACCTGGAACAGTGTCCCAAGTGCGGTTATGAATGGAGTGCCGACCGCAGGGTGTTCAATGTAGACTGGGTTCAGGAACAGACAGAACCCTGGGTGCTCAGCGGCCAGTCCTCTATGGAGGAAACTGGTGAAACATCTACAGAATTTCAAGGGTATCATAACCTCAGGGAGGATATTGCTGCATCTGATGCAGACGACAGGGGGCAGGAAGCTTTTTTCCCGCGTGCTACTGCAGTTGATGAAGGTGAAACTGAAGCAGGCTCAAGTTTCAGCCTGGACCTTGGCAGTGAGCTTGAACCTGACATAGCGGATGCACAACGTCAAGAAAAGCCCGGCTCCAGGTCAAGTATGGAAGAAGAGATAGAGTTTCCAGACCTGGAGATCAATTTTCCAGGCAAGAGTGAAAAATAGTATCTGTTTGGACTTAGGAAGTAAGTAATAATAACCTGTACGTTGCCTTTCCCACGCTCCGCGTGGGAACATTCTTCGGACGCTCCGCGTCCAAAATGATCCAGCACTCACTTTTGAATACTATTATTTACCTGGTACTTCTCCATTGTCAAAAGTGAGTGCTGGATC
>PWSL01000264.1 GCA_003563255.1 Desulfonatronospira sp.
ACCGCCTTTTTAAAAACAGCTTCATCCTGAGACCCGGCGCAGCAGCATGTTGAAGTGCCGCAGATACTTTCCCGAGCCTGGGTGTGACTGCTTTCACCCCGGGAGGTGTATATGTGGCTGCCCAGAGCATCCACTATATCTCTGCCTGAGGTCACCTTGGGGTCAAAGCCTATCACCAGGCTGCTGCATGCGGGATTTTCCCTCAACCACAAGACTCCTTCAAGGTTTTCCAGGTATTGAGTAATGGACTTTTTTAGCTCATCACTTTTTAAAACAGCAATCCTGAGCCTTATACGACCCGGGATATGATGACGGATGGTGATTTCACGCTTTTTGCTGTTAAGACCGATCATGAACCGTGCCTGCCTCCTGCTTCATCATCCTTTTGACCGCTTTGTTCATCTCCCTGGGAGCACTGTCCGCAGGAGCATCCTCTGCCTGAGTAGTCTTTCCTGGAAAAAAAGACCAGAGCAGATACTGCTGCCACCAGAAAAACAACAATCAGCAGATATTCCCAGTTCATAACCGGCCTCCTTTAATGCGCATTCACTGCTCAAGACAATGATTGTGAATACAGATATCATTTATGCGCTTAGCACAAATTTCGGAACAACATGTTGGTCGTAAAAATCGGTTCCTGGTTCCTGGTTCTTCGTTCCTGGTTACCTCTCGTTCCCAGGCTCCAGCTTACCTCTCGTTCCCAGGCTCCAGCTTACCTCTCGTTCCCAGGCTCCAGCCTGGGAACGAGGGGTGTCAGTTACTTATCGGTTCGGTCCCAGCCCCCCGGGTGAAGCGCTGACAAAACAAAAATTCACAAAAACTTTTGACTGTCCTGTGCTTCAGCAAATCAGATTGGACCTTCTTTAACCCAGACAGTTGCAGCCTGTCAAGTAAAATGAAAGCAATTTTCAAGATCATCTTTATTTTTTGTTTGCATGATTCTGAAAATTAAATTCAAAATAATTATTGACAGGCGTGTGGGATTTCATTAAACAGCACTTCGTATCGCTTTGTTGGGGCGACTCTGTTAATTTTTTGCGGCTTTAAAATTTTAGTGCCATTATATTAAAATTCTTGATTGCTATCAAGTGGATTTGACCTTTGGTTTAAGTAGCCTGATGCTTATGTTCAGATGCACTATCCATTTTTTTGATAATAACTTTTACAATCTACATTAATTTTTGCCGGCCTCTTTTTGATGCCCGCAAGGCTTGAGGGACTGGCAACAGATGAGGTTTGACTGTCGGCAGAAGCTCTTTTCCAGGGCCATCACCTCTGCCTGCAGCTATTTATTCACTTTTACTTCAGGAGGTAGAATTATGTTCAGGTGGAGTTTGACAGCTTTAACAACGGTTTTTTTCCTGTCTGTGGCAGCAGCGGCCCATGCCCATTGCATATGGTCTGAGCCGCCCTACAGGGTTGACCCCGGAGACCAGATTATTGTCGACGTCTTCTATGCTGATCCGGACGACCCTCTTGATGAGCGGGATAAAACCAACATGAGCCTTTATGTTCTTTCCCCCGGGGGCGAGACCACAGATGCAGCATTGAACGAACTGGACACCTATTACCAGGCAGCGGTCAGCTTTGAGGATACAGGCATGTACACCCTGATCCTGGAAAGAGACCCCAACAGGTACAGGCTTCAGGAAATCAGGGATTTCGGTAAAAGCATTGTCTGGTCAGGCCAGGACGGAGGCCTTGTTCATGACCCCGTTGGCATACCCCTGGAAATCGTTCCGGTGGAAGCAGTAGAACTGGACAATGGAGAGCTGAAACTGGTTCTGCAGGTCCTTTATGAAGGCAATCCGGTATCCGAAGGGGATGTCGAGGTCTTCAGAGCTTTGTCCAATGACGACTTTCTTTACGAAGAAATTGATGAAGTTGATATCGGCAGTGATGGAAGACTCGAGCTGGTCATCGATCCCGCACACAACCATGTCCTGGAAACAGACTACTACGTACCAGCCGGAGAAGTGGAGGGTACCGGATTTGCAATAAACGAGGTCAGATTTCGTTCCACCATGTTCATAGCCGGACAATAATTTATAATATACTTGGGGCAGGATCCGCTTCCGGCAGACCTGCCCCGCTTAAATCCATTTACTGCAGCAACCTTCTACAATCAATGAGCCTCGTGCTGAAACTCCCGGGCAAGTCTTTCGGCCTTTTCCAGATCCTCAGGGCTAAGGGTTTGTCATAAAATAAGTGTTACTTAATGCCTGCATAATCTGGGGGTTTATCGCTCCCACGCTCTGCGTAGGAGCGTAGCCCGACCGCTCCTGCGGTCATTGTGGACGCGGAGCGTCCAGGGAATGTTCCCACGCAGAGCGTGGGAACAAAGACAAATATAACACTTATATCGTGACAGATCCTAAGGGATTAGTTCCTTACAAATTACAAACAAATATGTTGGTCGTTAAAAATCGGCTCCTGGTTCCTGGTTTTTCGTTCCTGGTTCCTGGTTACCTCTTGTTCCCAGGCTCCAGCTTGGGAACAAGAAAGAAAAAAAGAAAAGAAAAAAAATCCTTGCTTGCATGTTTGTGGGGACAGGCACCCCGGCACTTATTTTTTTATTGAACAAGATACAGATTAGAGGGGTCCTCGGTGGTGATTACTGGCACAAGGCCTGGGGACTGTCCCTCGCTAAGAAACAGATATGCTGGTACACAAAACTTCGCGTCTGTAATTTTTGTAATTGTACGTAAAAGGTGTCGCGGGTACTGTCCCCGGTCACGCCAGAGGCGTGATTCCGGCATCCCCTGAATGGTTACATACCGAGGCCCTTCTGAATGGTTACTATCTGACAGCTCACCCGGAAGGAGCTACATACATCCTGCTTGCCTGCCTGCTGTTGAGAAGGACTCTGGAACCGCTTTCAGTGGTCAATATCAGCAACTGCTCACCCAGAGGAATATCGCCATCAAAGAGAATCAGTGAATTTACTTTGGCTGTTTTGTTCTGTTTTATCCCCAGCTTATCAACAACATTTTTTACCCTTCGCCCACCAAGAACGTCATGCACATGGAACTCATCCCCTTCAGAAGCCAATGCCAGCTGGCACTCTCTGCCCCTGATGCTTCCCCAGATTCTGCATGCCAGTCCCTGAGTAATGCGCATGTCTTTACTGTTTACCTGGATACTGTAGTAAAAAGGAGGAATGCGGTTTACCATGAAAACCTGGCTGCCTGTACTCAGGCCAAGGGCAGACATAATCCGCTTCAAGCAGTAGATGACCGGCAGATCATATACGTGGCCCTTCTCCCCTGGAAACATGTCAACCACAGGGGTTATATGGTCATCTTCATGACAAATCATCAGCCTGGAGGCCATTTCTGCATCCAGCACGCCCATCCCATTTTCACTCCGCACCACAACTGAACTGTCAAGTACATGCTCATGGAACAGCTCAAGGTGACAACCCGGCATTACACCTATAATTTTAAGACGCCTTGCAAGATTTCTGTCTGCAATGCCGCTTAACACAACTTTTGAACCTGTATTGATAGTATCGAGAGTATACATAAACCCTCCAGAAAAGTCGGCTTAATTCAAAGCCGGTTACATTAAAAATAAACACCTGCGAACATACCAAAATCTTTGCACCCAGCAATGCCCGCATAAATATAAAGACATGCCTTGTTCTGCCCATGGCGGACAGGTAACCATTCAGGGGGACCTCGGTGTTGGCTGATGGCACAAGGCCAGGGGACTGTTCC
>PWSL01000358.1 GCA_003563255.1 Desulfonatronospira sp.
CATATGACATGCACCTGATTGTCAAAGGCATTGCCGACGGCGGCTCCTGGCTGGAAATGGGAGCTGATCATGCCTCGGAATGCCTGACCGGTCTGTGCCGCATAAATGGTGCCTCACTGGCTGTGGTAGCCTCAAACTCTGCTGTACGGGGCGGAGTGCTCTTTCCCGAAACCTGCCGCAAGATGACCCGGTTTATAAATCTATGCGGCAGATTTCGGCTGCCTGTGGCCTTTCTGGCCGACACACCCGGTTTTATGATCGGAGAGGACGTGGAGCACCAGGGCATTGTCCAGGCGGCTGCGGATTTGTATACGGCCATAGCTCAAAGCCCTTCGCCCAAGGTGTGTATAGTGGCCCGCAAGGCTTATTCAGCAGGTCTTTACGCCATGGCCGGCGCAGGCTTTGACGCCGGTTTCTGGGCCATGCCCGGTTCTTCCATCTCAGTATTTGGACCAGAGGCCCTGAGCCGTTTCAGCCATGACCGGGATATGCCTGAACCGGCCCGGAATGCTGCAAAAGAAATGCTCTCCGGAGCTCTGGATCCTCAGGTTTTTCTCGATAAGGGACTCATCCAGGAAGTCATTGCCTGGGAAGATCTGCGCCATCGGCTTTCCTCCTTTGCTCAGAATACGGTCTGAGTCTGACCCGCAACACCCGCCGATAAATATGGGAGAATACGCATGAACAATGAAAAAATCGAAAAAATCATCAACCTGGCAGAAAAGTGGAACCTGGATGAACTGGAGGTGGAGGAAAACGGTTCCCGGATTCGGGTAGTCCGCCATAGGGATCAACCTGCAGTTATGCCTGTTTCCACCGGCCTGGCATCTTCCGCTGGACAGGAAGCGCTCAAACCCGAAACAAAAGATGTTCCCCATGGACTGCATGCTGTTCGCAGCCCCATGGTGGGTATTTTTCTGCACCCGGACCAGGACGCAGCAGCCAAAACCCTGCTGGCGGGCGACCATGTCTCCTCTGGAGACGTGATAGGCTATGTTGAGGCCATGAAAATGCGAACCGAACTCGTCAGCGAGGTGGATGGACAGGTGGTGGAGGTGCTGGTGACCGATAAGCAGTCAGTAGAGTTCAATGAGCCGCTTTTTCTGGTGCGGCCAGATATTCAACAGCCCTGATCCCATGCAGCGTATCCTCATTGCCAACCGGGGCGAAATCGCCCTGCGCATTATCCGCACCTGCCGCGAGATGAACATAACCTCAGTACTTGCACATTCAACAGCGGACAGGGATTCACTGGCCATGCGCCAGGCTGATGAAACCGTGTGCATAGGTCCGCCTCCGCCTCTGCAAAGCTATTTGAACATCCAGGCCGTGGCAGGAGCTGCCAGGTCCTTTAATTGTGATGCCCTGCATCCGGGCTACGGCTTTCTTTCCGAGTCGGCGAGCCTGGCCCGGGCCTGCTCTGAGGCTAATGTGACCTTTATCGGCCCCAGAGCGCATACCCTGGAGCAGATGGGCGACAAGATTGCGGCCCGCCAGGCTGCGTTGAGCGCAGGAATTCCTGTGATCCCGGGCAGCAAAGAAGAGGTCTCTTCAGCCCACCAGGCTAACCAGGCAGCTATGGAAGTGGGTTATCCCGTTATGCTCAAAGCTGCCATGGGCGGAGGAGGAATCGGCATTCGTCCTGTAAACTCTGCTCAGGAAATGCACCGCCTCTTTGAAGAGACCCGGGCCGAAGCCGCTGCCGCCTTTGGCGATGGGCGTTTGTATGTTGAAAAACAGCTTTCAGGCATGCGCCATGTAGAAGTACAGGTGATGGGGGATGGTGACGGAAACGCCGTTCACCTCTTTGAACGCGACTGCTCCCTGCAGCGACGGCGTCAAAAACTTATCGAAGAAGCCCCGGCCGTGCTGGTGGACCAGGCAGTAAGAAACCAGCTGCACCAGGCTGCAGTCCGTCTGACCTGTTTTCTTGGCTATGCCGGTGCAGGCACTGTAGAATTTCTTGTATGCGGATCAGATTATTATTTTATGGAGATGAACACCAGACTCCAGGTAGAACACGGAATAACTGAAATGATTACCGGAGTGGATCTGGTAGCTGCACAATTAAGTGTTGCCGGCGGCACAGGCATCCCATGGGCTCAGGATGATATTTTTTGCCAGGGACATGCCATGGAGTGTCGAATAAACGCAGAAGACCCCAAAACAGCGCTGCCCTCACCGGGCATTGTCCAAAGCCTGGAACTGCCTTCCGGACCCGGCGTGCGGGTAGACACTGCCTTGTTGCAAGGGGCTGAAATCCCGGTCTGGTATGACTCCCTGGCAGCCAAAATCATGGCACACCATGAAAACCGAGACCTCACCAGGCAGAGAATGCTGCGCTGTCTGAACGAAACACGTATCACCGGAGTAAAGGTCAATACTGAAAGATACAGGGAACTTATCGTCCGGGATCAGTTTGCCTCGGCCACAGTATAGCTGATATAATCCAAACAAGGAGCATGCAATGAATCCTGTAGAGATGTATAATGAAATTGTTAATCGCGTTCCTGCCTATCAAAAATTTCTTCAAGAACAGACCGGCGGTATCCCCAAGGTGCAAACCATGGAGGATTTAGCGGACATCCCTTTAATGGACAAGGCCAGCTATATCCTGAAGCATCCCATTGAAGATCTGTGCTTAGACGGCAATGTCAACTGTGCCCACCTCTGGCTGCGCAGCTCAGGTACTTCGCGCAAACCCTTTTTCTGGCCGCGCCGCTATGAGGACGAAAAAAATTTTCCTCAGGGAATGAGAAAGCTCTTCCATGATTATACGGCTTCGCAAAAGCAGCCCACCCTGATCATAGTCGGTCTGGCCCTTGGCCCCTGGGGCACAGGCATGCAGAGTTCCTATGCCTTCCGAGTTCTGGCCAGAGAGACACCTGGGCTGGCACTTTGCTCCCCAGGTCTGAACAATGATAACATCCTGGAAGTGCTGGAGCGCCTGAGTCCCAACTACAGCCAAACCCTGCTGCTGAGTTATCCTCCTTTTGCCAAAAATGTATTGGAACAGGCAGAAGCCCAGGGCATGGATCTGCCCGGCCGTAATATCCACGTCATGGTCGGCGGGGAGGGCATCACTGAAAAATACCGGGAGCACATGTGGAAACTGCTGGGGCATACAGAAAAAGATCTTAACACTGTCTGGTGTCTGTACGGCTCAACAGATTTTGCCAATGTAGGCTTTGAAAATCCCCTGACCATCGCCATCCGGCGCATACTTACGCGTGATGGATTGTGCCGGGAAATCCTGGGAGAACCAGCCATCCCCATGTTTTTCCAGCGGGCGCCCTTGAACTCCTACTTCGAAGAAGTAAACGGCGAGCTGGTGGTCAGCCGCATTCAGGGCATTCCGCTCATGCGCTACCGCAGCGGAGATCACGTCCGTTTTATGCCTCGGAGCGAGATGCTGGACAGACTGCGTGACCATGGCCACGACGCCGAACAGGTGGTGCGTGATGCCAGCCTGCCCGTTCCCCAATGGAATACTCCTTTTGTAGCGCTTTACGGACGCATAGATCAGACCCTGTTCTTCTACGGAGCCAACATAACCCTGGATCAAATCAAGTCCGCCCTGGAGTCCGAACAATTTGAGCCCTATTTCAACGGACGCTACTTAGTCCGAATGACTGAGGACGAGCATAGCAACCCGCAGATCGAAATATCCCTGCCCCAGAGCCAGGCACTTGAAACTGCCAGCC
>PWSL01000149.1 GCA_003563255.1 Desulfonatronospira sp.
GACATATAGGCTGGATTTCTTGACTGAAACTATCAGGAACTGATCTTCCTGCAAATTCTGGAGTACTGATGCCAGTCTGCTTACGAACCCGGACCAGGCAGGGGAAGGTGACCATGACGACACCCTTGAATCACTTGCATCTGTGCTGTTCATAACTGGTCCTTAAAATAAGGTTAATGCGCCGGATCTACAGATAAAAAAAGCAGCAAAGCCCAGGGCAGGGCCAGGCCGATAAGAAAATGGGTCAGGATGCTCATTTATCAGTATCTCCCTGGTTTTGCTTCATCCCCTGGCCAAACCTCGCGGCCGATTGACTTAAATTTTGCAACCGATAGGACACCACGTTCATTTCGTGCCTTTAAGCCAGGAACCAGCAACGCTTCTTTTATGGCAGGGCGGTCCGCCTCGTATATTGACAAGACTTCATAATCCTCATCCATTATAACCAAAAGCACTATATCCCACTCATGATCGAGGTGAATGCTACTCAGCATCTGGCCCGGACTGGCTCCAGACGGAATACATCTGCCTTTGATCTGGAATTTTACTTGCGTATTCTTGTTGACATGTCTTACCGCGTCATAGCCGGCCTGTCTCGCACCAGCCAATTCAAGACCCAGCAGTTCCGCGGAGGCGAATTCCGCGACCTCGCCAGTGATCCCAAGGGGCTTTCCGGTAAGCTCTCTGTATTTTTTTTCCAGTTCCTTAGCCTGGGATAAAACTTCCGATATTTGATCCCTCATCTTAACTTTCAACAAATGATGTTTCTTGCCTGGCAACCAAGAAATATGACCCCATCCTGTTCCCTGTGTATTATCAGAAAAGAGCCTTATATCAACTCAAATTCCGGCCAAGTAACCATTTTTTGGTGGGGATTTCAAGAAAAATGATCTCCAACAGCACTTTGAATGGAACTGATGAGAATATTTCCTCCCTCTTGAAACATCCTCAAAAAAGCTTTGCCCATACTTTCTACCTACCAGGGAACACCGGGATTCATGAACAATGGATAGAGCTCGACCATGTTCATCTCTCGCCAACGCCTCTATTCACGGCTTTCTGGTCGAATCTATCCTTATTGGTTAGCATTTTCTGTTGTGCCTCTGAATTATATCGAAAGCCCAGTTTATCGCTTCCGGGTACTCATCACAATCAAGCACGAATTCCTGTCCTCGTGCCACTGCTCTCAGCCTTGTACTTGAGCCCACTCGTTCCCATCGGCTCAAGTCGGCATGATATGTGAGGGGTGTTCGGCATCCGCCGGGATGAAACCAACCAGGGAGTTCCCAAGTAGTGGCCCTCTTCGCGTTGGGCGCAGTCAACTGCAAGGCGTACGAAAACCGCTGGAATACCCCAGCACCCGGCAGGGCGGGTGCTGGGGCACGGTCAGTTTGTAGGTGGTGCCGGGTCAAATAGACAACATTATTGCTGTCCTTGCCGCGATGGAAGTGCGGATGGTACTCCGCCCAGGGGTATCCAATGAGCTTTGCTGTGCCGAGCGGCAAAATCTCGCCGACTTGGAACCACCCCCACAGCACATGACATGACATGGCTGGCTGTTGGCGGCCCAACGATAGATGCCGTTCCTTCTCTCCACGCAACGAAAGAGACCAAAGAAGAGAAAAAGGTCACCAACCCCCACGTCACTCTTCCGGAGGTGACCTTGTGCTTGGCCGGTCTGTCCGAAGATTGGTCGCCATCCTCGTTGGCGGGGAAGGCTGTCCCGAGCGATGTCGGGATCGATATGGGCACGGTACTTCGAGAGAATGCGTCCACCGGTCAGTTCCTCTACAAGCGGGCCAATCGAGCCGCCCTCGTACTGTATCTCCCCGTAGGTGACAACCGATTTCTTGTCTGGAATTGGCAAGGAAACCATCCGGCCATCTGGGAAGATCGGGCTTGGCACCCCACCCGCAGATGAGTCGAATCCTTTCCTGCTAAGAATGAGCTTCATGCCTTCTGCTTCCATGACGTGTCGCTGCCAGGCCATTTCTTTGGGGGCGCGCTGACCCCTTTGGGATACGATGAGATGAACTCCAAAAAGTCGCGAATGGTCTCTGGGGTGAACCGGTTCTTGTACGCCCGCCCTACCTTTAGTTCCTCCAAGTGCTGCGGCAACTCCGGCCCGGAACCTCCGAAGTAGTGGAAATTCCTGGCTACAGGAACATTCATCCCACCCAAATCATGGGCCTTTGTCTCGGGGTTCTCTTCGTCGCCGTGCGAGTGCATGGACCGTAACTGCTGGAAATCGCCATTTAGTAGCGGCTTGTAAATGTTGTCCCCTGCCTTCCAGACCACTTCGCCCCTGCTGTAATCGGGTATCTTGTTGGCAAAACGTCCGTCACTGTGGTAACTGGAATAGTCGAGAATTTCATCCACCTCCATAGCAAAGACTTTGCGATTCCCATTGGCTTTCGGACTTAGCCCGACGATCCAAGCTCCGACTTCTGCCGTCCGTCGAATTGTCGGCTTGCAGTCGGCAAGCGTACAGCAACCCCAGAACGGGTTAGGAGAGAACCCGGTGTCGTGTGTCACGATATAGGAATAGAGCTTCATGGGTGGCATGTCCTTCCGCTGCTAACGTCGAAAATCATGATTTTTCGCGGTTACGCGAAAATATCATGCATTTTCTTGTTGGGACTCTTGGTTCTTCTTTCTTGTTGCGGCAGCCTTTTTTGCGGCAGCCCGACGTTTGCGCTTGAGTGCAGCCTTGGCCCCTGCGTCTTTCATTCTCTTCGACCAGTCCACAATCTTCGGCCGGTCTCGCATCTGGGTGATTGTCTCCGTCGAGATCAGGTCGAGGTCGTGCATCTTGTGACAGTTCGGGCAGAGGATCACGAGGTTGTCCACCGCATTGTTCGTGCGGTCGCCGTCGATGTGCGCGACTTCGAGCACGGCAGGGACCCCGAAACCGCAATGCGCGCAGAGCGGGTCATACGCATCGAAGGCGAGTTTGCGGTAGTTGACTCGTTTTACCATCTTTCTTCTCTGTCCCAACCAGTTAAATCAATTCAACAGCCTGCTCAGGCCCGGTCCCATAAGTGCCGGCTGCCCGTAAAGACTTTTCACATGGCCGGTTTTTCAGGCATGTTGACTGTGCCCCTGCATCGGGGGTATCTGGAGCATCCCCAGAACTGGCTATTCTGGTCTCCGCCCTTTTTGGACCTGCGCAGAACCATTTCACTGCCGCACCTGGGACAGGCGATGCTGTTTTGATTCTCCCTGACCGCTTCCTGCACCTGCCTGGCATGCGCCCTGTGAGTCTTGAAAGAAGGACTGAGCCTGCCCTCGTCTATACTGTCTATTGATGCACATGAATCAAACCAGTTCTCTCAAGAGCCTCGAGCAGATCTCTACGCTTCCTCGCCAACACCTTGAGGCGACGTTTCTTATATGGCTTGACTTTGGCGACATCAAGAACCAGAGAAGCCAAGTCAGCTATCCGCGAATTATCTGACGTCGACAGTACTCGAAGTCTGGAAATATTCTTGTCCGATATGCGTGATTGCCTCATAAAACCGAATACCTCTTCTTCCTGTTCAATGGCATCCCGATCCGCCTGTGGAATCTTCGCGCAATCATTGCACACATGAATCCGATGTCCGTTGCCAGAAAATCTCTGATTTGGTCTTGTTCTTCCGCAGAGTCTGCAGTAATGCCCCATGTTCTTTCCTGCGGCTAACATAAAAAATA
>PWSL01000349.1 GCA_003563255.1 Desulfonatronospira sp.
AGGTCCAGAATCTGTTGAGGTCACAGACAGAACAACCGGCCCTGAGCTTTCTTACTGAAGTGGAATTTACTTCCGCAATATCCAGAAAAGTACGGATGAACGAACTTGGTCCTGTTGACGCCAATCGAATCCTGACAAAGTTTACCTCACACACTGAAGCCGGGCTTTACCGGATAATTCCTCTGGAAAAGGCCCACTATCAGCTGGCAAAGGGCTGGATCAGTCTCTTGACAACCCCCTTGAGAACCCTTGATGCACTCCACCTTGCAATTGCATCCAGCGAAGAACTGCAGGTGGTTACCTCGGACGAATCTTTTTTTAAGGCTGCCGGTATGCTTGATCTGGACGCGCAATTGATCACATGAGAGAAGAATTAAAGAACTGGCTACTGGCGGAAGATGCTGAGGATATAGCCGCTTTTGTGGAAAGGGCGAATGAGCCTTTGATCAGTTTTTCTGAAATGCTGAAAAAAGAAAGGAAGGGGACATTATGTTGCCAGTTTACCCGGTTGAACGCGGCTGCGCCGTAGACCTTCGGTCTGTTCAACTGGGTGAAGTTATGTTGCCAGTATCCCGCTATACCCAGCTTTACCCCGCCTGATTATTCCATCCGGTTTTTTTAGTGACTTACTAATGAAACCTTGTCATAAAAAACAAAAAGATTTGAACCGCAGAGACGCTAAGTACGCAAAGTTAAAGACGCGAAGCAGGTGTATTGTCCAAAACCGGGACACGGTTTTGGACAAGGCTGCCTTTTCATTTGCCGTACACCCGGCAAATGAAAAAAAATATTCCTGCCTTCCTTTGCGACCTCTCCGTCTTGAGTGAGTCTTCGAACGGGCGGTTAAGGTTTCTTTATTTTTTGGGTTGCGGGCATAGGCCGCCTTAGCTTTAACGTACCCCGCATACCCCGCGCTTTAGAAGAAGTCTTCAAGTAGGCAGGAGTCTGGTTTCCATTTATTGACAGGGCGCATTCCAGCCATTATTTTAAATCATACTCTTTTTATCTTTTTTATAGTTTTTCCGAGGGTGTAATATTTTTGCTGTCCCAACGACTAACTGATCAATTCAGATCAATCCATATTGACAATCCAAAGGGGGATTTATGAAAACAGTCAATTACATTTCCATTATTTTTATGAATTTACTTATCTTGGCCTTGCTGGCCGTTAAGGTCTCTGCTGTTCATGATCATGGCTCACATGTTCATGCTGACCACCATGACCAGCACGCTGTTCATGAGCACTATACTGTACCGGCCAATGAACCCGGGCCTTCCCTTTCCCTTGTCATCCATGAAGATCCGGTTGCAGGATGGAATCTGCAGCTGGTTACTGAAAACTTCACTTTTGCTCCCTATCATGCCGGGCTTAATCATATTCCAGGCGAAGGGCACGCTCATTTATATGTCAACGATGTCAAGGCCGGACGTATCCTCGGACCCTGGCACCATTTGGATGGCTTAACCAGTGAGCACAATACAGTCAGGGTGGTGCTGAGCACCAATGATCACAGGTATTACCAGGCTGGGGGTGAAATCGTGGAGGATACCGGTCATATCATGGCAGAGCCTGTGCAGGAACAGGGCAAGGGCAGGTGTCCCCGCTGCGGAAGTCCCAGGGGCATGGGCGCTGGGGGACATGGAGACGCTCACGTTCACTGATCCCGGAAAAGCTGTTCCCTCCAGTTGAAGCAAGGAGCTGGTCTACCCAAAAGAAAATCTATTGCCATAAGCTGAGTTTGAATCTAGATATTGAAGTGTGCAGACAAAACCCGGTAAAATACTATAATTTATTCAGAACTGCGTGCGGGAAAAGAGAATTTTCTGAACCTACCACGTAAATATGAGACTGCGAGAAAGGTCCATTCCACGAAAATGGATTTTGCTTTCAGTAGAATATTTTGAAATAATTGAAAGTTATCCTGAAGATAAATACTTGCCCAGCTACCTGGTGTGGTCAAAGTTTAATGAGCAGATCTTTCATATACTTTTTGCTGCTGACACCCAGGAGAACAATGTGAGAATTATTACCGCTTACAAACCAGACCCACAAGAGTGGATCAAAAATATGAAACAAAGGATTAAAAAATGAAATGCCATCTATGCGGTGGACGTATGGACAGTGTTTGCACAGACCTGCCCTTCAAGTTAGACCAGCACAGGATTGTTGTTGTCAAAGACATTCCAGTTGAGCAGTGCAATTCATGCAGTGAGTTCTTAATCAGTGATCCAGTAATGGAAAATCTTGATTCTTTGATAAGCACAGTGGATTCAGGGATTGAGCTGGAAGTAAGGCGATTTGCAGCTTAAATATTGGGGTCAAGTCTCTGAGACCTGCAACAATAAGGTCAACTATCTGAAATTTGGAAAGGCTTTGAAAAATGTGCCTGGTCAGTCTGAAGACTGTTTTGCTGAGGAAGCTATGCAGACAAATCAAGGAAGCGAATATGAAAGACTCGTATTTCAGGAGAACAAAGACCTCCCTGAATTTGAAACAAATAAAATCATAAAGCCGAAAATCATAATTATTTCCGGACCAAACGGTGCAGGTAAAACCACCTTTGCCCAGGAGTTTCTTCCTGGTGAGGCAAATTGCCTCACATTCATCAATTCAGACCTGATTGCCGCCGGGCTGGCCCCATTTAATCCTGAAAGCGCTGCATTCAAGGCCGGACGATTGATGCTTGAAGAAATTTTTGCAAATGTTGGTAAATTTCGCAGTTTTTCTTTTGAAACAACCCTGAGCGGACGTTCATATTCAAGGCATATTCCTGAGTGGAGATCTGCCGGGTACAAGGTCAAGCTTTTTTATCTCAGACTGGCAACGCCTGAGCTGGCAATTGTCAGAGTAAGAAACAGGGTTTTGATGGGAGGTCATGATATTCCAGAGCATATTATCCGCAGGAGATTTGTCAGGGGCTGGGAAAATTTTGAGAACATATACAAGAAAATTGTAGATGAATGGGCTTTGTATGATAATTCAGGAGAAAGGCCGATAATCATAGATGAGGGATAAATTATGGAAGCAACGCATAATGAGTTGAAGCCCAAAAAAGAGCGTGACATTGATATGATAAACGCTGAAGCCGCTTTAATACGGGCATCCAAGAGGGCCAGAGAGAGGGCATGGTCCGCCGGTGTCGGGGTTGTTTATCTCAAAGACGGCAGAATTGTTGAAGAAATGTCTGATGGTACTGTTAGAATGGAGGAATCCGGGGTCGGACCTGGTCAAGTCATTGAATAGTTGAAGAAAATATCCAGGAAAGATCTTGAATTGGCAATAGTCCGCTACAGTAAGTTGATAAAAGAGTGGAAATAATGAGCTATAACCATTTTGAAAGCGTTTGGGATGCCATTGAAGATACACCTGAACAAGCTGAGAATATGAAGCTTCGCTCTGTTCTGATGATGGCTATCAGCGAACATATCCAGCGTAACGGAATCAGCCAGTCCCAGGCAGCAAGTCTGTTTGGGGTGACCCAGCCACGCATTTCCGATCTGAAGCGGGGAAAAATAAACCTTTTCAGCCTCGACTCCCTTGTAAACATGGCTGTAACTGCGGGTCTTCGTGTAGAAATAAAGGTTCACGACCTGGAAGCCGCATGATGCATTACAGAGCAGTTATAAAGAAAACCGATGACTGGTGGATAGGTTGGCTGTAAATTAAAGCTGTCTACAAGGTATGTAAT
>PWSL01000454.1 GCA_003563255.1 Desulfonatronospira sp.
AATTTTAGAAGTTTCGCTGTAGTGTTATTAACAACAAATCTTAATAATTTACCTTTCTCTCACGTGGGTTGCGGGCACAGACCGCCAAAGGAGGATATATGTTTGATTTTCTTTACCATAAGGACACGGCAAAGCAGCGCTATGACCTGCAGGACGTGCAGAGTCCCCATCTTTTAAGAGATTTGTACCCTTATAACCGGGTTTGCCGTATTGCATTTGATGATTCCTTTATTTTGCCCCGGCCACCTGAAAAAATTTTCATAACAGACACAACTTTCAGGGATGGTCAGCAGGCAAGGCCTCCTTTTTCAGTCAAACAGATAGCTGATATTTATGAATATATGCATAGACTTGGAGGACATTCCGGACTGATCCGGCAAAGTGAATTCTTTTTATACTCGGACAAGGATAAAAAGGCCGTAGAAGCCTGTATGGATAAAGGACACAGGTACCCCGAAATCACTGGCTGGATCAGAGCCAATAAGGAAGATTTGAAGCTGGTAAGGGATATGGGCCTCAAGGAGACCGGGATGCTGACATCTGTATCAGATTATCATATCTTTTTAAAACTGGGCAAAACCCGTCAACAGGCGATGGATGACTACCTGGATCTGGTTGAGGCCGCCCTGGATTGGGATATAATACCCAGATGTCATTTTGAAGATATTACCAGAGCCGACATTTACGGCTTTTGTATTCCCTATGCCCAGAAGCTTATGGATCTTTCCCGGCAGAAGGGACTGCCCATCAAAATCAGGCTTTGCGACACAATGGGCTATGGAGTGCCGTATCCTGGCTCAGCATTGCCCAGAAGTGTCGCCAAAATCGTAAGGGCATTCACACACGAGGCCAAGGTGCCGCCGGAAAACCTGGAATGGCATGGGCACAACGACTTTCACAAGGCATTTATCAATGCATCAACAGCCTGGCTGTATGGCTGCTCATCAGTTAACGCTACCTTGTTTGGAATAGGTGAGCGCACCGGCAATGCTCCCCTGGAAGCCCTTATCATTGAGTACATCTCCCTGACAGGTGACGACGACGCCGCTTATACTCCTGTGATTACCGAGCTGGCCAGATACTTTCAAAACAGTCTAGGAGTTGATATTCCATCCAACTATCCCTTCGTTGGAAGAGACTTCAACGCCACCAGTGCGGGCATACATGTTGACGGGCTCATGAAGAACGAAGAGATTTACAATATTTTCGATACCAGGCAGATACTGCACCGCTCAGTCCCCATCATTATTTCCGACAAAACCGGTAAGGCCGGTGTCGCATACTGGATCAACCATTATCTGAACCTCTCTGAAGATCAGAAAATCGATAAACGACACCCGGCAGTCGGGAAAATATACGAAAAAATCCGTAAATCATACAACCAGGGCCGCACAACAAATTACTCACATGAGGAGATGAACAAACTAGCCCGTCGCTATCTCCCGGAAATGTTTTCATCATCCTTTGACGACCTGAAAAAGCTTGCACACAGAGTACTTCAGAAAATTATTCAGGATCTGGCTGCACACCCTGACATAGTCAACCTTGAACTTGACAGGGTTGATTCCCTGATGCGGGATTTTCTCAAAGAATATCCTTTTATTCAATACATGTACATTACTGATGTCAATGGTTGCCTGATAACCTGGAACGTCAGCGACATAGGTGACCTGTCCAAATACGAGCAGATTAAGCCGGGATATAATTTCTCTGACAGGGAGTGGTTTGTAAAGCCGATTAAAACCGGTAAACTGCACATAACAGACTTCTATAAATCTCATTTCACCGGCAAGCTGTGTTTGACGGCCTCAGTACCTGTATTCAGCCAGGATGATATTATTCTGGCTATACTGGGTGCAGATATCCGTTTTGATGAACTGGTCAAAATCCAGGAAGAATACGCGTTTGAACAGGATCTTTTAAGCAAACCACAATATTAAGGTGAATCAGAGGAGTATTTTTATGAAGAAATTATTCATAGTATCACTTCTTATTTTTTTTCTTGCCGGATGTACCGCGGGCAAAGACCTAACTCAACAGGAATTTGAGCCTGAATACGACAACAATGAGGTTACAGAAAAGCAGGCATCAGCCCATAGTTATTATGATTTTCAGGATATACCCATACCCAGGGAAATGAAAATCAACCGTGACGAATCCATTCTGTTTGAATCTAAAGGTCTCAAGGCAGGAATGCTTACATATTCAGGCAGAGTCGACAGCGACTCATTATTTGATTACTTTCATATCAGCATGCCCAACGAAAACTGGGAATTGCTCAGCTATATAAAATATGGCACCCAGATCCTAACTTTCGCCAAAGACAACCGTCTCTGTATAATCAGGATAATTGAAGGACGTTTGCGGACCGAACTTCAGATCTGGATTTCACCCAAACTTTAATTCAACAACGGAATCTGTTCGCAGCTTTCTAACGATACAACCGCCAAAAGTCGAAACACGGACAGTAAAATGTCATTGATGGCCGGCCGACACCAGGATATTACCGCCTGCCACGCCTTATAGCACGGTACACTGTCAGCCGGCTTCAGACCTCTGTTCCGCACCTTCTTGTGCGAGTTGTCCCGGTAGAGCAGGTCCCCCTGGCGCAAGCAAAGCGCTGAACAGATACGCAACTCTTTATCCTGGGTCGCGGTCAGTGCCCGCGTCAGACAAGGACATTTTTTCAATGTTACCCCAGCCCTACATGATATTTGACCAGTTCGTTTCCAGCCGGATCCATATAGGACTTACTGGAAGCATAGCCGTATTCAAGTCGCTGGATTTGATAAGACTGCTTCAGAAATCATCTATAGGTATCAGTGCTACATTAACCAGATCATGCAAAGAATTTGTAGGACCATTGACTTTCAGTGCACTCGGGATAGAACCATTATATTCTCAGGACAGATATGATCCGGTAGAACAGCCGTATGCCCACCTAAGTGTACATGGACATACAGACCTTTTTCTGGTAGCTCCCGCCACTGCAGGAATACTGGCCAGGGCGGCTGCAGGGTCAGCCGATGATCTGTTGTCAACTCAGCTCCTGTCCTATCCCGGCAGAATATTATTTGCGCCGGCCATGAATCCACACATGTGGAATAATCCAGCAGTCAGGCGTAATGTTCAGCTTTTACAGAGTTACGGTCACAGTTTCATCGAGCCTGACATCGGTGAAGTAGCCTGCGGTGAGCAGGGCAGGGGCAGATTCCCCGATATAGTAAAACTTTATTACAACACCCTCAAAGCCCTTGCGCCACAGGATTACAATTCCACAAGGGTTTTGATCACAGCCGGGCCTACCCATGAATATTTTGATCTGGTCCGCTTCTGGAGCAACCCGTCCAGTGGCAGAATGGGACTGGCTTTAGCTCTTTCATTCTGGCTCAGGGGGGCAGAGGTATTCTTCATACACGGGCCCATGCTTCCATTACACAACCTGGATAAGTTCCACTTGTTGCCAGTCACCTCAGCATCTGAAATGTATTTGAAATGTAAGGATACATGGCTGGACTGCCATATAGGTGTTTTTTGTGCTGCAGTCTCTGATTTTACCCCTGTTCCATGTCCGCAGCCAAAATTTAAAAAGCAAGGCAAAGAATCTCTTCAGTTGACGATGGAGCCGACCATCGACATACTTGCAGCCATGAGCAGCAATAAAACCCATAAACAAA
>PWSL01000234.1 GCA_003563255.1 Desulfonatronospira sp.
CATGCGCAGGGACTTGGCCGTGATGTTGAAGGCGCTGCCCCCGGTGATCACCTCTTCCCCTTGGCCATGCATGCGATAATCGCGCACGTCCCGCACCCCGCAGAGAATCACGCTCTGAGGAAAGGCCGCGGGCCGCTGGGCGTATCCGGCCCGGATTTGCCGCAGCAGGGAGATCAACGTGTCGCCCACCAGGGCGTCCACCTCGTCCAGAAGAAGCACAACGGGCCTGTCCGAGATACGGGACCAATGCTCCAGCATTTGTTTGAGAAGATCGTTGCTCGGCTGGTTCCGGCCCGTGGTGTTCAGCCAGGCAAAGACCTCGGGCTGGTCCAGATACAGGCGGATGGACCCGGCAATGGCGCTGCACACCGTCGGAATGCCCTTGGTCTCGTCACCCCGGGCCGCCTGGGCACCTTCGATGTTCGCGTAGGCGCAAGCAAACCGACCCTCGGCGTTCAGCTCGGCCATGATGGCGAAAAGCGTACTCGTCTTGCCGGTCTGGCGCGGGGCGTGGAGCACGAAATAGCGCTCCGAGCGGATCAGGTGGAGAACTTCCTCCCAGTCCATGCGGTGCAAAGGCGGGATGTTGTAGTGGTGTTCGGTCTTGATCGGCCCGGAGGTGTTGAAGAATTTTTCCATGTTGGCTCCTTGGCGTTCTTTTGTCTGCCGAAGCAGGCAGATGCCGGATGTTCCGTGGAGTTTGCCCCGGGACGCGGTCACAGCCTGCGCTGGTGCGGGCGGCCATGCCGCTTCGTCAGTCACTTGTTCGGGTTGGTCGGCAGAAACACGCGGATGGTCGTCTGTCCCGGCGTACCCGTGTCCAGCTCGATGTCTCCGCCCAGGGCCCTGGCCGCGAGCCTTGCTGAATAGGTCCCCAGGCCGGTTCCCCCAGACTTGTCCTGGGTTACGTATTTATCAAAAAAATGTTTCCGGATGTTTTCCGGCACTTCCCCCTTGTTTTCCAGGCTGATGCACGTGGTTGCCCCGGCAGCGACGCGGATGAAGACCGTCTGACCCGGCGGAGACGCTTCCAGGGCGTTCTTGTAAAGGTTTTCGAAGATGGAGCGGCAGAGCAGGCCTTGGGTCATGATCGTCACGCTGTCTTCCGGTCCCGGGGGCGTCCGTCCATGAGGATGCATGACGAAACCTCCAATTGTCCAGCCAGATGTCCCATCCCGGAAATCATGTCCCAGAGTTCCGCCAGGATGTCCACGGTTTCGAATCGCGGGGCGTAATCGCCGTATTCAATTTTCAAAAGGGTCAAGGATATGTTGATCATGTCCAGCATGCGCCAGCCTTTCTCCTTGATGAGCCGGAGGATTTCACGCTGTTTTTCCGTGAGATTGTCGTCAATAAGCAGGACTTCGGGCAGTCCGGTAATGGCCGAAAGGGGGGGCCTTGAGGTCGGTGATAAGAAATCGCTTTTTCCGGCCCGGGAGCATTACGCGTTTCTGACAACTGAAAAAAATGATGTGCTTGTCACAACTTTTTTGTGGTTAGAAGCGGTTTATCATGGCTTGGCACGGCTTCCTGCCCGGAGGCTTACAGCCCGGAGGGGGACTGTCCCTGGCTTCGGGACTGTCCCCTATCTGGTTGTCAGAAACGCGTGATGCTCCCTTCCGGCCCTGGCAAAAAACGGGGCATCAGCAACAACCCCGCGCAACTTGCCACTCAAAAACCGATAATTGTCGTTGATAATAGCTGCCGGTCAGCTTGTCAACGACAATATTGGGCGCCAAAACAGCCTGATTCCGGAAAACACTCACATTTTGCGCCGATGACCGGCGAAAGGGCATGTACCACCATATCCGCCTGCCTTTTCACAAAAAACAGACCCGGCCTAAACCATGACCAATGGCTCTTCATACTCATCATAATCCTCATACTGCGGCCAGCCATCGTCGAACGGTTCATATCGCCTTTCTTGGTCAAGCGCCGGCGGGGCGCGGCTGGCCGGCGCCGACGGCTTTGGCTTCTTGCCCGTCCATAATCTCGTAAATCCGGGGTCGGACCTAGTCAAGTCATTGAATAGTTTAAGAAAATCCCCCAAAAAAAGCCCTGATTTTGGCCTTAGAACAGCCATTTTGATATCAAAATGGCTGTTCTAAGGCTGTAGCTGTCCTGAACGATGAGGATGCTGCCAGTTATCAGGCTGTTGAAAATCACCCCATACATAAGGGACATTGTTAACATTCTAAGGCGGACCATGCCCGCAACCCAAGAGATAAAGAAGCCCTAACCGCCCGTTCGAAGACTCACTCAAGACGGTAGAGTAGAGCACTAATGAAAGGAATCAACCAGGACTTTTACAGACGCCTCATCGCACGCGACTACTACGTGTCAACTGAGAAGCATTCTTCCATTAGTGCCCCCTCGTCGAACCGTACGTGCGGTTTTCCCGCATACGGCTCTCCCGAAGACTGTCACCAAAGGCACACACAGGGGACCATGCGACTTGGACTTTTAAAGGTAAATCAACCCGAGTTTCTTCAGGTGATTATAGTAAGTCTCCCCTTCCGGCAGCCGAAAGGGCCGCTGGCTCCTTCGTCCCAAATGGACTATCATCCGATTGCGCACAAAGTGGTTTATTTCTCGGAATGCCTTGCGGGGATAACCCAGCTTAAAGTAATTGCTCCAGCCCCCAAGATGCCTGTTTATCCACTGGATAAGCTCAGGTACAGGAACATGGCAACATCTGAAGCCGGTCATCTTGCGCAGACACTCCTTTTCTCTGCTCAGACTCTTCTTGGACGGGAACAGGTTCAGATACCTGTGGGACCCTCCTTTCAGGTCTTTATCAAATCTGAAAGTAAAGCCCAGGAAGTCCAGGCTCTCCCCTTCATGACGCAGGTCAGTGACCCGGGTCTTTTCGCGGCTGATTTCCAGACCCATCCAGGTTTCTATCTTCCCAGTTATCCAGTTCTGGAGACTGATGCCCTGGTATCTGGCAAGGATAACAAAATCATCCGCGTACCTCACCAGCCTGGCATTGGCCCAGGTAGCTGGACCATTGGGCTGATAGAATACCTTATCGAACCAATGCAGGTAAAGATTGGCCAGCAAGGGAGAGATTACACCACCTTGAGGTGTTCCCTGGGTACTTGGTCTCTTAACGCCTTTCTTGCCCTCTTCCTGTGGAGGTTCTACAACTGGTGCTTCCAGCCACATCCGGATCAATGTCAATACAGACTTGTCAGCGATGCGCATCCGCACGCAGGCCATAAGCTTGTCATGCGGGATGGAATCAAAGTACCCTTTCAAGTCTGCATCATAAACCGCTGTAAAGCCCTGCAGAAGATGTCCTCTGATTTCTTCCAGCGCCTGATGCGCCGAGCGTCCAGGCCTGAATCCATAAGAGCAGTCTTCAAAATCGGCCTCAAAGATAGGTTCCAGCATAAGCAAGGCAGCCATTTGAACCACCCTGTCACGAACCGTAGGTATTCCGAGAGGCCGTTGCTTCCCATTGGCTTTGGGAATATAAACCCTTCGTACGGGCTGAGGACGGTAGGTTCTGGCGCGCAAGTCTTCTTGGATTTCATCCACAAAAGCCTGAGGACCTCCTTGGGATTTATCGATAGACTCAATGCTGACCCCATCTACTCCCGCAGCACCCTTATTTGCACGTACCAGTTTCCAAGCCGTCATCAGCGTATCGGACCGAAATATC
>PWSL01000310.1 GCA_003563255.1 Desulfonatronospira sp.
GCATTCAATCACGCCACAGGCGTGACAGGACCCGCAAGGAAAAGGCATCAGCCGCTTGCGCGGCGGGGGGAGCACCTGAGCTTAGTGTCCAAAAATGAAACAGTCCCAGTGCATAGTGCTGAACCCCCGTCATGGCTTCAATTTTTCTTGTTTTTTGTGACCAAGTTAAACCCAGCAAAGCTGGAACGCGAGGCGTTGTTTCACCGGGCAGGCCCAGTTAAACCCTGCTTTGCAGGAAATCCTTCGGATTTGTTTCACCGGGCAGGCCCAGTTAAACCCTGCTTTGCAGGAAATCCTTCGGATTTGTTTCACCGGGCAGGCCCAGTTAAACCCTGCTTCCTTTATTGTTCCCACGCTCTGCGTGGGAACATCTTCCGGACGCTCCGCGTCCACCAATGACCGCAGAGCGTGGGAGCGATAAAAAAATAAGTGCCGGGTTGTCTGTCCCACAAACACTTCCCAAGCTGGAGCCTAGGAACGAGAGGTAACCAGGAACCAGGAACGAAGAACCAGGAACGAAGAACGAAGAACCAGGAACCGATTTTTAACGACCACCATGTTTGTTTGAAATCTGTGCTACGCGCCTAAACAGATGCCCATCGACATTGTGCAGACAGGACCAAGACTGAACCGGGTCGGAGACGATCCAAAATCCGGTGGCAGCCATGATGCAGCTGCCCATGTCAATGCCGGCAGAGTGAGATGGTCATCGCACGCATACAATATCTGAATCGATTTCCAGACGTACCACCAGGACTGAGCATGAGGCGTACCGGACCACCCTGGAGGTGTTGGAGCCGATGAAGTACTCGGTAAGGGTGGGGCGGTGAGCCGGGATGACTATCAGGTCGGCATTGATTTGCCCGGCGGTTTTCAGGATGCGGCGATAAACCTTTCCCTGGGCTACTATGTGCTGGATATCGATATCTTCGGGCAGATGTCTGGTAACCTGATCATGCAGGAGGTTTTCAGCTTCCCGAATAATATGGCTGCTGATGTCCTGGGGGAAGTAGTCGCCCACCATGGGCATGCCCAGGTCCGGAACGACAGTGAGCACATAAAGGCGGGCATTGTAAAACCTGCAGAGTTCCACTGCATTCTGCAGGGCATGATTGCGCAGACGTTCGTCTTCTTCCTGCAGGTCAACCGGGACAAGAATGCGCTGGTACATGAGTTATTCTCCTTTTTCCTGGATCCTGGATGCCATGAATTTCTGAAATCTCCGGACCTTGATTTTCTGGAAGATGTACAGGGCGAAAAACATGCATACGCCAAGAATCTGCATGCCCAGGCGGTCAAAGGGCAGGTAGGCCTCGAACACCCCCGGCCTGAAGGCTGTGGCGCAGGCCAGAAGTAGAAACAACCTTTCGTACCACCTGCATTTTATCACCAGCCAGCCCTGCAGAGCAGAGGCGAAGGCGAACATGGCGATGAGCCCGGAAAAGAATATCCAGGCCAGACGTACCGGGTCGTCAAGCCAGATTATACCTCCAGCGGCGGTAACCCCGGCAATCATTAGCAGTTCAGTGTTAAACAGAAAGATAAAGGGCAGGATAACTGTTCTCAGACTGTAATAGAAGGCCTGCACCCCTGTCTTGATGGGATCGGACCTGGCTATGGCCGCTCCGGCATAGGAAGCCAGACCTACCGGCGGGGTGACATCCGCCAGGATACCGAAATAAAACACAAACAGGTGAATGGCTATTACAGGAAAAATTATGCCCATGTCCGCGCCCAGGTGCAGAATGACCGGCGCGGTAAGGGTGGCCATGATTATATAGTTGGCGGTTGTGGGCATGCCCATGCCCAGGATAAGACTGGTCATGGCGGTGAGAACGAGCATCAGGGCCATGTTGCCCATGGAAAGCACGTCGATGATGTTTACAAAGCGACCCACCAGACCGGTTATGGAGACCACTCCCACGATTATGCCCGCCGTGGCCGTGGCTATGCCCACGGAGATCATGTTTCTGGCACCCATGATGAGTCCGTTCCAGAGATCGCGGAGTCCATCCACAAAAGCCCCGCCCAAAAAACGCTTCAGGTCAAGGTCCGGGTCCAGGGTGCCGGCCTTGCGGTGGTACCCCAGGGAAAGAAAAGCGATAATGGGGCGTTGCACCAGCATGATGACCATGAGAGCCTGAATGGCGTGCAGGGCTGAAGCAACAGGAGAGCGCCTGAGAATCACCAGATAAATTATCAGGATGGCCAGGGGGATGATAAAATGGCATCCTCGCAGGACTGTTTTCCAGAATTTTGGAAGATCCTTGCGTGGTATGGCCTTTACCCCCATTTTAACGGCTTCCAGGTGGACCACGTACAAAAGGGCCAGGTAGGCGATGAGGGCCGGAAACAGGGCCGCCCGGACCACGTCCAGGTACGGGATGCCGATGATTTCAGCCATGATAAACGCCGCCGCCCCCATGATGGGAGGCATGAGCTGTCCGTTGGTGGATGCGGCCACTTCTACTGCCCCGGCCTTGTGTCCTGGAAAGCCCACTTTTTTCATGAGTGGGATGGTGAAGGTTCCGGTGGTAACGGTATTGGCTATGGAAGAGCCCGAAACCATGCCGGTCAGGCCTGAAGCCAGGACTGCGGCCTTAGCCGGGCCTCCCTTGAAGGTCCCCAGGGCTGAAAAGGCCACGTCTATGAAATACTTTCCCCCGCCGGCCCGGTCCAGCAGGGAACCAAAAAGTACGAACAAAAATACAAAGGATACGGACACACCCAGAGGAACCCCGAAGATTCCGGTGGTGGTCAGGTACATGTCGCTGATCATGAAATCCAGGGGAATACCCCTGTGCCTGATGATTGCGGGGAGATAAGGGCCTATGAAGTTGTAGGCCAGAAAAACAGCGGCCAGGATGGCCAGTGCCGGACCCAGGGCCCTGCGGGCGGCTTCCAGCAGGAGTGCTATCAGGATGAAGCCCATGATGATATCGGTCTGGTTGGGCATGCCCTGGCGGAAAATGAGGTTGTCGAAATCCCACCAGATATACAGGGCGGACATCATACCCAGGGCGGCGAATATCCAGTCGTAGACGGGTATGGTCTTTCGAATGGATTTGCTGGCGAAAGAGGGAATTATTTTCTGGGTTAGACTGACCCAGAAGGGTATGGAGTGCTGCTTGTAGGCCGGATATACCAGAAAAACCAGTCCAAGGGCGAAAGCCAGGTGCCAGACCCTGGCTATATGCGAGTTTATGGGGTCATGGGCTATTGAGAGTTGAAAAATGGACCAGGCCAGGCACAGGAAGACAATAATTCCCCTGGACACATAACTGGCGGGGTCCCTGACACCGGCCTCCACCATGACCACCAGGTCTCTGGCTGCCTTGGACGTGAGTTTTGCTTTGTCCTGTCCGCTATGATTTTCTGTGGTATTCAGGTTTTCCGGGGGAGTGTTGCTTTTTCCAGCCTGTTCGCTCATGTGCTTACCTGTTCTGTTGACTGTTCTCCATTGGGGAAGAGGGATCACGGTGCCGGATAGCGGCAGCAAGAAAAAAACGGGATTGTGTCTTATCCGGAATTCAGGCAGTAAGATGCCTGTAAAGGGTCCAGCGGGTCATAAGGACCCGGACTGGTACGGGTCTAGGTTGCGGTGTCGCAGGGGGGCGCGGACACCTCCGGGCCAAAAGGGATTGATTATCACTACAGCGA
>PWSL01000065.1 GCA_003563255.1 Desulfonatronospira sp.
AAATATGACAGACGCTGAGTTGTGTGAACCTGCACAGATAGTACTAAGCGGGGACAGTCCCCAGGCCTGTTGCCAGGAACTACAACGGTACCGGCCAGGGGACAGTCCCCGCGACACCTTTCCTGCACAAATAAAATATGACAGACGCTGAGTTGTGTGAACCTGCACAGATAGTACTAAGCGGGGACAGTCCCCAGGCCTGTTGCCAGGAACTACAACGGTACCGGCCCAGGCCTGTTGCTTTCCGGGGGTTGAATAATTAGTGCGGGACTGTCCCCAGTCACACCAAAGGCGTAATCGCCGGCCTCACCATTTTGAACCCCCTGAACGGTCAACCCTTACAGGGTGGCCGGTGTCCGGCCTTTTAAAGAAGAATGTTCAGGGCTCAAACCCACGGATACTCCGGACATGACTATTTTTTCAGTATCTGCTTTACCTTTTCCAGAAGTTCAGTGAGATCAACCGACTTGACCACATAGTAGTCAGCAGCTATGGATTTCAGGTCATGCTGAAAACTGTCGTAAGCAGTGCACAGTATTACCGGCAGGTTCTGGTCCCTGGACCTGATTTCCTGCAAAATATCCAGGCCGGACTTGTCCTGGCCAAGCTTTATATCCAGTACAACCAGATCTGGATTTTCCTGGTCCAGCAGGGACAATATGGGCTCGCTGCCGTCTGAGGTGACCACATTGTAGCCGCTGCTTTCAAACTCTTCCTGGTAAAGCATGCGGATGTGCAGTTCATCGTCCACAACCAAAATCTTTTTACTCATATGAAACTCCTTTTGTTCAATACTCGTAGTGTGTTAACCTGGAAACCGTTTAAGGGAGTATTCTGGATCTTCAAAAGATGTTCAACACTCAAGCTTGCTGCCTGGTATCTGTTCAGCGCTTTGCATGTGGCACGGGGACTGGGTCCCCAGGCCTGGTGCCGGTAATCACCACCGAGTACCCCCTGACTGGTTAACGTTACACAGATACAGCTGCCTGCGTAAAATGATAGTGTATTAAATTTTTTCTAAAAATAAAAGGGTATAGACATGCAAATCCTCATTGAACCTGACAACAAAATGGTGCATATTGAAAGGTCAGGTAACGTAATCAATCTTTTGAAAAAGCTTGAACTAAGGCCTAACCAGGCCATTGTCATACGCGAAAATGAGCTTCTTACTCCTGACAGAATGCTGGACGAGGAGGATAAAATTGTTGTCAGAAAAATTGCTTCCCGAGGTTGATAAGTGAAATGCACCAGATGCAGAGCAACTGCGGCAGTGGCTTTGCCCAGCCACAATGCCGGTTTCTGCCCGGACTGTTTTCAGGTGTTTTTCTCCAGGCAGGTGCAAAAGGCCATCAAGGAAAAAGATCTTTTCCAGCCAGAGGACAAAATACTCATCGCCCTCAGCGGAGGCAAAGACTCGCTGTCCCTGGCCAGAGAACTGAAACTTCTGGGCTATGACACAGCCGGATTGTATATAGATCTGGCCATTCCGGATTCTTCTGTCAAGGCCGGGGAGCATGTGGGAAGGTTCTGCCGGGAATTGGGGATCAACCTGCATGTTCTTGATCTGCAAAAGGAAGGGTTGCCTATACCCGAGGTGCAGAAAAAGTTGCGCCGGCCGGTATGTTCGGTTTGCGGGCAAATCAAGAGATACTACTTCAACAGGTTCGCCCTGGACAACGGCTATAGCGTCCTGGCAACCGGACATAACCTGGATGATGAAGTTGCCAGGCTCTTTTCCAATGTTATGCGCTGGGACACGGCCTACCTGGGAGACCAGGGGCCGGCACTGCCGGCGCAAGAGGGCTTTGTGCGCAAGGTCAAGCCCCTTTACAGACTCAGCGAATTCGAAACCGCCAACTACAGTTTCCTGGCGGGTATAGATTACTGCTATGCCCCTTGCCCCTACAGCAGGGGGGCCAGTTTTACCTTTTACAAGTCCCTGCTGGACGAACTGGAGCACCAGCAGCCGGGACGCAAAATCAACTTTTATGAGGGCTTTTTGAATCGGGCAAGGCGGGCTTTTGCCCGTCAGGAAGACCTGGAAGGGCTGAAGCCGGAGCCATGTCCGGTATGCGGCTACCCCACCACCGGGGAGGTCTGCGGGGTATGCCGTCTTCGGGAGATCATGGGCGCAAAGGGATAGGGGGTGCTGCAGGTTGACTCTGTCTCAGGCCGCCTTTTCCCGGACATAGTTGATGAGCCCGCCTTTGGCCAGGATATCGGCCATGAACTCAGGAACTGGAAGGCTGTTTACAGTGTCCCCCGTGGTATGGTTGATAATCTTGCCCTCCAGGGCCTTTATTTCCAGTTCATCACCATCGCTTAGCCTGCTTATCTCATCGCCTACCTCCAGCAGGACCAGGCCCATGTTGAAGCCGTTGCGGTAAAATATGCGGGCGAAACTGTGGGCTACGACCACGGGAATCCCTGCGCCGAGTATGGCTATGGGGGCGTGCTCCCGGGAAGAGCCGCAGCCGAAATTCTTGCCTCCCAGCAGGATATCCCCCTTGTTTATCCGGCTGACCCAGTTTTCTTCCAGGCCGGCCATGCAGTTGCGGCCCAGTTCTTCCGGATCAGTGGTTACCAGGAACCTGGCCGGGATGATGGCGTCTGTATCTATATGATCTCCCACCTTGTGCGCTTTGCCTTTGAAATGCATAACTTTCCTCCTGCAGAATGATTAAACCCGCGCGGGGTGAATGATGCGCCCGGCTACAGCGGTGGACGCGGCCACGTAGGGCGAGCCCAGGTAGACTTTGCTTTCCAGGCTGCCCATGCGGCCCTTGAAGTTGCGGTTGGTGGTGGCCAGGCAGGTTTCTCCTGAGGCCAGAATACCCATGTGCCCGCCCAGGCAGGGACCACAGGTGGGAGGGCCTATTATGCCCCCGGCTTTTAAAAATATTTCCAGCAGGCCCTCTTCCAGGGCCTGGGCATATATTTTAGGAGTAGCCGGCAGGACGATAAAGCGAACGTTTTTGTCCACTTTACGATCCTTTAATATGTGTGCGGCCTGTCTGAGATCCGAGATGCGGCCGTTGGTGCACGATCCCAGAACCACCTGGTCCACTTTTATTTCTCCCAGGTCGTCCACCCCGGCTACATTGTCCGGCAGGTGCGGGCAGGCGATCTGTGGGGGCATGCCGCTGACCTGCATATCCACCTGCATGCAGTATCCGGCCTGCCCGTCAGGCTCAAGCAGATCGTCGCCCAGGCGGCCATGTTCCCGGCAGTAGTCCAGGGTGACCTGGTCCACGGGAAAGAGCCCGGCCTTGCCCCCGGCTTCAATGGCCATGTTGGCCATGGTCATTCTGGCTTCAGCGTCCAGCTCGGCCAGGGTATCACCGGCGAATTCCAGGGCCCGGTACAGGGCTCCATCCACCTTGATGCGTCCAATGAGATTCAGAATAAGGTCCTTGGAAGTAGTGAACTCATCCAGGCTTCCATTCATATTCACCCTGATGGTTTCCGGGATCTTGAACCATGTCTCCCCCAGGGCCATGGCTGCAGCGATATCGGTGCTGCCCATTCCAGTGGCGAAGGCCCCCAGGCCGCCGTAGGTGCAGGTGTGGCTGTCAGCCCCCACCACTACGTCCCCCGGTCCCACCAGTCCCAGTTCAGGCAGCAGGGCATGCTCTACACCCACGTTGCCGCCTTCGTAGTAGTGAGTAATGTTCATTTCCCGGGCGAAACGGCGTACTTTCTGCACCTGCTCGGCGGAGGCGATGTCCTTGTTGGGGGTGAAATGATCGCAGACCAGGGCTATTTTGTCTGCATCGAACACTCTGGGCGCCTGCATCTTGCGGAAAGAATCCACCGCCAGGGGGGCGGTGATGTCGTTGGCCAGGACCAGGCTTACCCGGCAGGGTATTATCTGCCCGGGCTTTTTTATCTCCTCTGGACTATGCTTTTGCAGAATCTTTTCAGCCAGATTTTTTCCCACGTCGCCTCTCCTTATCTATCTCGATTGTATATTGATCAGGGAATGTTGCGGCTCTGTTCCGCCTTGGGATCGGTTTCCTTCTTGGCCAGCCGGTTCAGGGCGTTTATATAGGCCTTGGCGCTGGCGACAATAACATCAGGGTCGGCCGCTCTGCCCACCGAAGTGACACTGTTTTCTTCCAGCTTCACCGTGACTTCTCCCTGGGCATCAGTACCGCCGGTAATGGCGTTTACAGAATAGCGAAGCAGAGTGGGGTTGCGCTTCACCAGGCGGTCGATGGTGTTGAAGACCGCGTCAATGGCTCCCACCCCGAAATCGGAAAGCTGTTTTTCTTCGCCCAGCACTTCCATTTTCAGGGCTGCAGTGGGGATGGCCATGTTGCCGGAAATGGAGCTCAGGTAGATAAGTTTAAATTTGTCCGGGATGCGGTAGACCTCTTCCAGGACAATGGCCTCCACGTCCTCCATGTACAGCTTTTTCTTCTTGTCCGCCAGGGATTTGACCACCTCTGAAACCTGGGTCAGCTGTTCCCTGGTCAGGCGGTATCCCAGTTCTTCCAGCTTCTGGTTCAGGGCGTGCCTGCCGGAATGTTTGCCTATGACTATGTCGCTGCCGGCCTTGCCTATGCTGGCCGGGGTCATGATCTCGTAGGTCTCACGGTTCTTAAGCATCCCGGCCTGGTGAATGCCGGACTCGTGGGCAAAGGCATTGCCGCCGATAATGGGCTTGTAGGGCGGTATGGGCTGACCTATGATCATGGACAGAAGCCGACAGGATGGATATATCTGCTCGGTTTTTATACCTGTTTCCAGGTTGTAGAAACCCTTGCGTACGTTCAGGGCCATGACCAGTTCTTCCAGGGCCGCGTTGCCGGCACGCTCTCCGATGCCGCTCAGGGTTACTTCCGCCTGCCTGGCCCCGGCCTTGCAGGCGGCCAGGGTGTTGGCCACCCCCAGCCCCAGGTCGTTGTGGCAGTGCACGCTGAATATGGCCCGTTCACTTTCTTTTACGTTGGTCAGAAGGTAGTCGATGAGTTCTGCATATTCCTGGGGCTGGGCATAACCTACGGTGTCCGGGATATTTATGACTCCGGCTCCGGCGTCTATGGCGGTCTGAACCACCTGCACCAGGAACCCTGGATCGGAGCGGGAGGCATCCTCGGCCGAAAATTCCACGCTGGGACAGAGACTCCTGGCGTAGGTCACCGCCTCGTGAGCGATTTCCATGATCTGTTCCCTGGTTTTGTCCAACTTGTATTTCATGTGAATATCCGAAGTGGCCAGGAAGGTATGCAGTCTTGGCTGGGCAGCGTGCCTCACTGCTTTCCAGGCCTTGTCCATGTCCTCCTTGACCGCACGGCAGAGGCCGGCCACCTGGCAGTCCTTCACTGTGGCTGCAATTTCGGAGACGGCCTCCTGGTCCCCGGCACTGGCAGCGGGGAACCCGGCCTCTATGACGTCCACTCCCAGGCGTTCGAGCTGTCTGGCCAGACGTATCTTTTCCCCGGCGTTCATGGTGGCCCCGGGTGACTGTTCTCCGTCGCGCAAAGTGGTATCAAAAATATAGATTCTATCAGACATATCCATCTCCTGGCTGGTTTTTAAGAAAACCTGCTGTATTTAAATTAATCCGGCGCAAAAGTCCATGAGCAACAACCTGGGATGCACCTGATCCGACAGTACGCATTGCTCTAAATGTGATTTCAGGCCGGATGCGGTAATTATCCCTCAAGGATTGATTATCAGAAGAAAAGATTTTTACGGGAACTCCTTGCGGGGTTCCCGTAGATGAGCGGGCTTGCGCAGGGGCAGATAAAGATAAGTATAAAGTATACCGGAAATTATATAGGTCATGAAGACTATGAAAATAATCAGCTTGGGTTCCGAGGCCACCAGGACAAAAAGCATGATGGCGGTTACAGTGGAGGAAAAAGGGTGCAGGCGGACCATTTCCAGTTCCTTGAAGGAAGCATACTTGACCTTGCTGATCATGAGCAGGCTGAGGATAAAGGCCAGGGCCATGGTAAAGGTCGGCAGTACGTGGATGAGGACCACCTCGGGCAGATAGGTGCTGAACAGGATGAGTGCAGCCAGGGTACAGGCGGCGGCCGGAATGGGCAGGCCCACGAAAAATTTCTTGGGCAGGTTTTTGGTCTGCAGGTTGAACCTGGCCAGACGCAGGGCTCCGCAGGCCATGAACAGAAAAGGCACTACAAGGCCCACCTGGCCGAAGTTGTGTGTCTGCCACAAGTAGATGGTGACAGCCGGGCATACTCCGAATGAAACCAGGTCCGAGAGGGAGTCGAACTGGATGCCGAAATCCGAGGCGGATTTGGTGAGCCTGGCGATTTTGCCGTCCAGCCCGTCAAATATGCAGGCAGCCAGTATGGCCAGTGCACTTTGCTCAAAACGGCCTTCAATGGCCCAGAGTATCCCCAGAAACCCTGCGAAAAGGGCCGCAGTGGTCAGAAGGTTGGGCAGGATGTAAAAACCTTTATGTTTGGGTCCGGATGTATTCTGAGTCATGTGCTTCCAGGCGCTGAATCGTTTTTGCGGGCGATTATGCTTTGTCCGGCAATGGTTTTGTCGCCCACGCTTACTGTACTAACATACCCCTGCGGCAGATAAAGGTCAACCCTGGATCCCAGTTTTATCAGACCGAATCTCTGTCCCCTGGACAATTTGTCTCCTGTTTCAGCATAACACACGATCCTTCTGGCCAGAAGTCCGGCTATCTGAACCATGGTCCAGGTCCGGCTTTCTTCATCCTCAAATTGCAGGGCGCATCTTTCATTGTCCAGCGAGGCCTTGTCCAGGGAGGCGTTGACAAATTTTCCGGGATGGTAGCTTATGGCCCGGACCGTACCTGTCAGGGGAAATCTGTTAACATGGACGTTGAAGACGTTCATGAAGATGCATATGGCTGTTCTTTCTTCCCTGGTAAAAGGATCCAGCATGGTCTCAACCTTGACCACCCTGCCGTCTGCAGGGGCCACTGCAACACCAGGTGCATCCGGGGTCACCCTTTCCGGGTCCCGGAAGAAATTTAGAGCGAAAAAAAAGGCCACAAGGCCGATTATTGAAGCTATGGCCCAGCCAAGCAGGGAGAAGACCAGGGTGGCCAGCACAGTCAGGGAGATGATGTTCAGCCCTTCGGGGCGGATATGAAAGTGAGTTTTTTGCATGTCAGTGACTTACTCCTGAAACCTTGCCTGTCACGCCTCTGGCGTGATGAAATTTCCTTCATTTCACTGGGGTCATAAAAAACAAGAAAATTCTCACGCAAAGACGCTAAGACGCTAAGTACGCAAAGTCAAAGACGCGAAGCAGGTGTATTGTCCAAAACCGGGATAAGGTTTTGGATAAGGCTGCCTTCCTTTGCGATCTTGGCGCCTTTGCGTGAAAAAAATGGGTTGCGGGCATGGCCCGCGTTAGATTTTTTCGGGTTTAAAGTCCGTATTCCTCTGCTTTAATGGTTCTTTGCAGGTGCAGGGTCCGGTCTTCCATTTCCGGGCCGTGCTCAAAACCGGCCAGGTGCTCAATCCCGTGGGCCAGGAGCCGGACAAAGTGCTCAAACACCGGTTGGCCATACAGGGTGGACTCGCGTTTTACAGCCTGGGCGCTGATAAAGACTTCTCCCAGAAATCCGTTTTCATGCCTGGATTCTTCCTCAAAGGCCAGGACATTCGTGGGGCCGGGACAGGAAAGAAAGTCCATGTTCAGGCGCTGCATGCGGAGATCATCGGTGATTATCAGGTTTACCGACGAGGCCGGGTAACCCAGAGTTTCCAGAATCCTTCGGATCATGTCCCGGACTTCTCTGCGGCCAAGGCACAGGACCGGAAAAAGAGGAGTACTGAATTCCACTGTTATTTTCAACATCCTGCTCCCTCCGGGCGCAGTGGATGTGCCTTACTCTTCATGTCCGGGCTTTCCGCCTTTTTCCTTTTTTTCGGAGCGGGCCTGGTCAAAGCGTTCATAGGCCTTGATTATTCTGGCTACCAGGCTGTGGCGGATAACGTCGTGTTCATTGAAGTAGATAAACTTGATGCCTTCCTCTCCCTTGAGCACATCCCGGGACTGAATGAGCCCGGATACAGCAGCCCCGGGCAGATCCACCTGGGTGATGTCCCCGGTTATGACCGCCTTGGAACCAAGCCCCATTCGGGTAAGAAACATCTTCATCTGTTCCGGGGTTGTGTTCTGGGCCTCATCCAGGATTATAAATGACTCGTTCAGGGTTCGCCCGCGCATGAAGGCCAGGGGGGCTACCTCGATCATTCCGCTCTCCAGAAGTTCCTGGACCTTGTTGAATTCCAGCATGTCGTGCAGGGCATCATACAGGGGACGCAGGTAGGGATTGACCTTTTCCAGCATATCCCCGGGGAGAAATCCCAGCTTTTCCCCGGCTTCCACTGCCGGCCTGGCCAGGATGATTCTCTTGACCACCCTCTGCATGAGGTAGGATATGGCCACAGCCACGGCCAGGTAGGTCTTGCCGGTGCCGGCCGGGCCTATCCCGAAAACCAGGTCTTTTTCCTTTATGGATTGCAGATAGGCCCTCTGGGTGGAACTTCTGGGGGCAATGGTCTTCTTGCTGGAAACAACAAAGACTTCCTTCTTGAATATTCTTTTCAGATCAGCCTTTATATCCTGCCTGAGGATCCTTAGAGCCGCCTCCACATCCTCGGGGTAGACCTTGTAGCCGGATTCAATAAGGGCGTAGAGCTGGAGGAGGCTGCTTCTGGCCAGTTCCAGGTCGCCCTGGTCCTTTGCTGTCAGAGTTATGGAACCCCCGCGGCTTTCTATCTGCACCCCGGCCTGCTGATGAATTGTCTCCAGGTTGCGTCCCTGGGGGCCGCACAGTTCCTGAACGTAGGCGGAATTGCTGAATTGCAGCTGATCTGTTTTGTTTTCAGGCATTTTGTTTCCAGTTTTGTTTTATCAGGTAATATTATCTGCCCTGCCGGGCAAAACCAGATTTTTTGTATCTGTTCAGCGCTTTGCATGTGGCACGGGGACTGGCTCTTCCCTCACTTATTTTAATAAACCTGTCGTAACCATGCAGGGGGTCCTCGGTGGTGATTACTGGCACAAGGCCAGGGGACTGTCCCCCGCTATGTAATGATTATGCAGCTTCACAAAATTTTGCGTCAGTACTTTGTGTTTTTGTGCAGTAAAAGTGTCGCGGGGCCTGTCCCCCTGGCCGGCACCTGCTCCCCTGAATGGTTACTTTTTTATGTTGAGCACTGAGGCATCATGGGGTATGAACCCTGAGACACGCTTGATGCTGTCATTGCCTGACAGCCTCTATTATACTTTATTATTATTAAACACAAGCCGGGACAATGGCTTGTGGGTTCCCGGGAACAAACATAACTGCAAGCCGGTTTTTTTATAAAGTGAGTTTTTCCAAGAATTATCCCTGAACCAAAGGGCTCTTTTCGTTATGTATCAGACTAACCTGGCGTTTTTTGTTTTACTGGCGGGCATCCTCTTAAGCGCCGGTTTTTCCTGGGCTTCAGATGAACCCTGGGAGCTTGAGGCGGATCAAATGTACGCAGACCAGGACAAAAACCTGGTGGAAGCTTTCGGCAATGTCCGTATGTGGCGTATGGACGATTATGTTCAGGCCGATTACGCCAGGCTGTATACTGATACCAGCTGGATATACTTAAAGGGGAATATCCAGGCCAGGTTTGAAGGGGACTACATCCAGGGCCGGGAGGCGGAACTGGATCTGCAGAATCATGTGGGCTGGATAGTAGACGGCAGGTTATTCCTGTCCGAGGACAATGTCTATTTATCAGGGAAAAGACTGGAGAAAACCGGCCCTCATACCTATACCTACCAGGAAGGGGTTATGACTTCCTGCGATGAACGGCCCGCCCCTTGGTCCATCAAGTCCAGCCGGGGTAAAGTAACCGTGGAGGGTCATGCCAGGATATGGCATCCCAGATTCCGGGTTCTGGACAGGCCGGTTCTTTACTCCCCGTACATGATCGCCCCGGTGAGAACCAAACGCCAGAGCGGCTTTTTGCTCCCGAGTATCAGCCAGGGCTCGGAATACGGAATGAATATAAATCTCCCATACTACTACGTCATAGACGACCACAGGGACATGACCTTTTACGCCAATTACTACACAGACCGGGGCTTTATGCCCGGACTGGAGTACCGCCATACACCCAGACTGCACCGGAAAGGCCTTTGGAGGGCTGACTGGCTACGGGACAAAGAAGTGCATGACCAAGGCGATGAGCCCCGCAGGTTTGAGGATGACGGCCTTTTCAGGCCCAACCGGGACCGTTACTGGATAAGGGGCAAGTACGATCATTACGATCCGGCGACACAGTGGACCTTCCGCCTGGATGTGGACTATGTTTCGGACCAGAACTACCTGAGGGAGTTCAGCACCGGCCATTCAGGATACTATGCCAGCCGGGACGAGTTCCAGGACGAGTTCGGCCGGGACATCCAGGAACGCGACCGCCTGCTCAGAAACAATATATTCAGGGCCAACCGCAACTGGGACAGGCTGGGCTTCAATACCAGGCTGGTGTACACCGACAACCTGGAATACAAAAACAGCAACAAGCCCTCCCGAAAAAATCCTACGGTTCAGAGACTGCCGGAAGTCAGCCTGGATCTATACCGCACCCGCCTGGGCAACTCGCCCTTTGAGCTGGAATCCGCCAACCAGGGTGTCTATTTCTGGAGAGAGTTTGGAACAACTGCGGCCAGACTGGATTTGCATCCCAGGCTGACTATGCCCATGCGATCCGGATTCGGCAGGATTATTCCCAGTGCCGGGTGGAGGCAGACCGGTTATTTTATCGACACTTTTCAGGACGACCCGGAAGAACGGGACAGCGAGAGTCGGTTTCAAGCCAGGGGAATTTACGATATCAATATCCGGGCTGATACCGAACTTATGCGTGTTTTTGATACCGGTCCGGGACTTGATCCGGACATAGCCCAGGTGGGGGACTCAGCCTGGACCGGGGTAAGGCATGCCCTGATCCCGAAACTGGAGTTCGACTACATTCCGGACAAGAATCAGGACAAGTATCCGGCCTTTGATTCCACGGATCGTATAGCAGCCAGGGAAGAGCTTACATACAGCCTTAGGAACCTTCTCACCCGCAGGCAGGAACGGGTCCAGGATGCAGCAGGGGGTGCTGATGTAGGGCTGGATTACCGTGACTTTTTACGGGTGGAACTGGAGCAGTCTTACGATTTTCGGGAAGCAAGGCGCAGTCAGCAGCGCCGGGAGTACAGCCGCAGGCCGTTTTCGGATCTCATGTCTGAAATCAGTTTCAGCCCGAATGAGTACGTTACCCTGGGCAACAAGACCTGGTATTCGTTTTATGAAAACATGATCACAGAACATGAGCATACCCTGAGCCTGACCTGGCCGGGTAAGGCCAGAACCTGGTTCAGCCTGGATTTTTTAAATGAAATCCAGGAGTACGATAGAAAAATCGACCAAAAGGTAAACATCCTGGAAGTAGGCCTGGACCTGGAATACCTGCGCAGATGGAGGTTTGAGACCTCCATGAAAAGGGACCTGGAATCTTCCTCCAGCCTGGAGAACAGGCTTGTGGCCGAGTACCGGCACCAGTGCTACAGTTATGTTTTCGAGTACAGGCAAACGGATTATGATCACAGTTTTTCTTTTCGAATCAACCTGTTGAACCTGGGATCATGGGGGCTTTAGCAGTGAGCAGGATAATAATTCTACCTGCCGGGCTGCAGAACCAGATCGCAGCCGGTGAGGTGGTGGAAAGGCCCTCCAGCGTAGTCAAGGAGCTTTTGGAAAACAGCCTGGATGCCGGGGCCCAAAGCATACACGTACACCTGGAGGAGGGAGGCCTGGCTCTGGTGGAAGTGGTTGACGACGGGTACGGCATGCAATACCAGGACATGACACTGGCAGTCCACAGGCATGCCACCAGCAAGATTGCCAGCATGCAGGACCTTGCAGCGGTGCAAAGTTTCGGATTCAGGGGAGAAGCCCTGCCAAGCATCGCTTCCGTGTCCAGACTGCGCCTGTCTTCCCGCCCCAAAGGACAGGACGAGGGGAATTTCCTGGAGATTTTATACGGGAATCACCTGGATCATGGACCTGAAGCCATGAACCCGGGTACCAGGGTCAGGGTTCAGAACCTGCTGGCCAACCTCCCGGCCAGGCTGAAGTTTTTAAAAACCAGGGGTACTGAGGGTAAAAGGTGTTCGGAAATCTTCATCCGGCTGGCTTTGACCAACCTGGAGGTGGACCTGGAACTGTTTTCCGACGGTCGTAACCTGTATCGTTTTTTCAGGGATGAGACCCTGCGCGACAGGCTCTCCCGGGTATGGCCGGAGCAGATCTGCAGGGACTTGAGGGACGTGGAGCTGGATCAGGGGGATTTCAGGGTGCATGGGCTGACCTCAATGCCTGAAAACGCTCAGGCCAGAGGCGAGCGCATGCTCTTTTACGTCAATAACCGCGCTGTGAGAGATAAAATACTCATTTCAGCCCTGAAACAGGCCTACAAGGGCAGGCTTCTTTCACGGGAGTATCCCCAGGCGGTCATTTTTCTGGATCTCCCCCCGGCAGAGGTGGATGTGAATGTACATCCGGCCAAGTCTGAGGTGAGATTCAGAAATGAAAAACATATTTTTTCCCTGGTTTCCAGGGCCGTTGCCCGATCTCTGGAGCAGAATCATTTCGCCGTGCCCGATAAACCTCCTGAAGATAAGGGCCTGGATATGGACCCGGAAATAAACCTGGATACAACTTACAGGACAGGTCCAAGGGAAGCCCGCCCAGAGATGCCGGTTTTCCAGGAGGATTTTCGCCACGAAATCGCCCCGGACTATGGGGACAGCTCCCCCCGGAAGATGCCCGCCCCGGTGCATGTTCCTGGTCCGGGGCTCTCTTATCTGGGACAGATAGAAAACAGTTACCTGGTTTTTATGAAGGATACAGGCAGAATGCTAGTCATAGACCAGCACGGGGCTCATGAAAGGATAGTATTCGAGGATCTCAAGCAGGAAAACAGGAAGGTGCAGACCAGGCTGCTGGCTATACCTGTACATGTGGCACTGCACCAGGCAGAGAGAAGCCTCCTGGAAGAAATCTGGTCAAAGCTGGGGGGACTGGGTTTTGTGCTGGAGCTTCAGGATGAAAAGACCTTGCTGGTAAAGGGGTTGCCGGATTTCATGTCCTCCGGCCAGGGCCTGGAAGCCCTGCGCAGCATGCTGCAGGATAAAGTCCGGGACATGGATAATATCCTTATAGCCCTGGCCTGCAAAAGCGCGGTCAAGTCCAACCGTCCCTTGACCCGGGACGAGGCCCTGGGGCTGGCTCACCAGCTCATGCAGTGCAAGGAGATGAATTTCTGCCCCCACGGCCGGCCCATCTGTATGGATCTTGGCAGCAGGGAGTTGGAGAGGCTGTTTAAACGTAGATAGTTTCAGGATTTAATCAGTGATTTACTCCTCTAAAGCGGGCCATGCCCGCAACCTAATAAAGAAAAGTTTCTTGTTTTTTATGACAGGGTTTCAGGAGTAAGCCACTAACAGAGTACAGATAACTGATAACTGGATTGCGGGCAGAGCCCGCGTTAAAATTAACTGGAGCAGTTATGCGGATATTGATAGTC
>PWSL01000519.1 GCA_003563255.1 Desulfonatronospira sp.
ATCACTGCATTGATGATCCAGATCAAATCAATAGAGCATTTGACAGCCTGCTTGATTCTGAAAATGGATACTTTGAGGCCAGCTTTAATCCATTGACGCCCAGACAAAAGTCCCTCATAAAAGCTTTAGCCAGCGAGAAAACACCAAATTTATATGCTCAGGATTACATAAAAAAATATCATCTTGGTTCAATAGGCGCAATTCAGCAAGGTGTGAATACCTTGTCTAAAAACGATTTCATAACAAAGGAAAATGAGGTATGGAAAATAGTTGATCCAGTAATGGAAGCCTGGCTCAGGGACAGGGTGTTCGTATTTTGAAGTATGAAGAATGGGAAGAGGCTCTGCCCATGGCCGTCCCCCATGCCGGGCATTAATGATTTTCCTGCAAAAAGTCAGGAAAGGAGGTGACTCGGCAAAAAGTATCTTCATAACTCTTTGTTTTTACTGACTCCTGACCCCTGTCTCCTGACTTCTGCGACTGCAAAAAAGGGTTTTTGCAGTCGAATCATTAATGCCCATAATTGCGGAAGCCGGTATCCAGGAATACTGCCCGGAGTTATTGAGAAGGTATCTGTTTAGCTTTGCATGTGGCAGGGGGACTGGCTCTTCCGGGACCCACTTGTCCCAGAAATCGAGTCATTTTGAGCACAAAATGATGCTCAAGTGGGTCCCGGAGTGCCTGTACCCTGCTTTCCTTAAAAGCGCTAAACAGATACGCCCATTTTTGCCTCTGAATGGTCAATGCAGGTTCGCCAGGACAGTAGAGCAAGGGAGATTACGCTTTTTTTGAAAAAAAGATTGGGGACAGTCCCGAAGCCGGGGACAGTCCCTGTGCGAAGCCGCAATAAGTACATTTTTTTCAAAAGGTGCTTTGACTATTACTCTGCGTCTTCAGTTTTCAAAAAACGCGTAATACTCCCTTAGAGCTGTGTTGCTTAAAAGTCACTTCTGGACAATATCGGCCAGGGCCTTTTCTATCTCTGGGAACATGTACTCGAATCCGGCCTTCTGCAATACTGCAGGGACGCAGCGTTGACCAGTGAGGAGCATGTCTCCCACTTCGCCGTAAATGATCTTTAAGGCCAGTCCGGGCACTTTGAAAAAGGCTGGCCTTTTGAGCACCCTGGACATGGCCCGGGTAAAGTCTTCATTGGTTATTTCCTGGGGGGCGCATACATTTACGGGGCCGGATATGTCTTCTTTTGCGCTCATGAAGTGCAGGGCCCGGACCAGGTCCAGGATATGCACCCAGGGGAACCACTGCCTGCCGCTGCCCAGTTTTCCGCCCAGGCCGAGCCTGAATACGGGAAGCATCTGGGCCATGGCCCCTCCGCCGGGTCCAAGGACTGCCGGAAACCTGGATACAACCACCCGGTGTCCGAGTTTTTCCGCGGCCTGGGCCGCCTCCTGCCATTTTACGGCCACCTGGGACAAAAAGTCATTTCCCGGTCCGGTATTCTCATCCACCCGTTCATCGCTCCTTGGTCCGTAGTATCCCACTGCATTGGCACAGATGAAAGTCCTGGGCTCCAGGTCCTTCATGGCCGCCACCACGTTGTTGGTGGAATCCACGCGACTGGATTCGATGAGTTTTTTGGACTTGTCGTTCCACCTGGTCATTACCGGGGAGCCCACCAGGTTGATGACCACGTTCGCCTCGCTTACCCGATTCTGCCAGTCACCCTTTTTCAGGGGATCGCCCTGGACCAGACTGAACCTGGGCGATTTGTTTTTGACTTTGGATTCGTCCCGAACCAGGGCGGTAACTTCTTCCCCCTGCTCAAGAAGAAAATCCAGAAGATGTTTTCCCACAAAACCGGTTCCGCCGAGAATAAAATATTTCATGTCTTTCTCCCTGTCTGTTTATATCCATTTCTGGATGTAGGCATCCACATTGAACTTGCGTCTGCAACCGTTGTAGTTCATGTATCTTACTGTTCCAAAAATTTTCCTTTCTTTCCAGCCCCGGTCATGCACCCCGCCTATGGACCACATTATGCCTGTGTACCCATTGGGGTCTCGGCCATCAAGTTCATACTTGTCATTTAAGTAAATGGCCGTGTCAATGGCCTGTTCAGGGCTTCTGCTCCATTCCAGGATCTTTTTGGCCCAGTACATGCGCATATAGCCGTGCATCTTGCCGCTTTTGACCATTTCAGTCTGGGCCGCGTTCCAGAGGGGATCGTGGGTCAGGACCTGTTCCAGCGCCTGGGGTTCATAGAGATAATCCCTGCTGTCGCTGCGGTGTTTGTCCAGAGTATTTTGCGCCCAGGCGGGCAGACTCTGGAAATTGTCGTAGTTTTGATTGTAGTGGCAGAAATTGTCCGAAAGTTCCTTGCGCACAATCAGTTCTTCCAGGAAGGCTTCCCTTGACTGTACTGGAGTATCAAGCTGTTTTTTGACCTGCAGGGCTACTCTCTGGGCACTTGTGTGTCCAAAGTGCAGGTAAGGGGACAGGTTGGACAGAACTTGCATGTTGGGGTCGTTTCTTTGTTCATGATACAGGGAGAGCCTGTGGGCCATGAAATCATCCAGAACTTCGCCGGCACCGGCAGGGCCGGGACTTAGCCACCGCACAGGTGTTATGGTTCTGTCCAGATCCATCTCCTGCAACAGCCCGTCCGGATCAACCCCGGTCCCGGCCTGGGCTGGATATGGATGGGGCTTAACATCCAGGTAGTCTTCAAGAAATTCCTCCAGCTGCCTGTGAATTTTGGGCCGGATGGTCCTGGCGGCATATTCCTGCTTCTGGGATGTGCTCCAGCATGGGACGATATTGTGGGCATCCACTAAGTGCGCCGGCATGCCTGTTTTGTCCAGGACTGCCTTTTGCCAGGATTTTTTTATTCGCAGGGGGTCAAAATCCATGACCAGAAATGATGCCCGGTGTTTTTCAAGGTATGCAGGCAAAACGAGGTCGGCTTCTCCCCGTACCAGGTCCAGGGGGATATTCAGGCTTTCTGCAACGCCGGCAGATTCTTGCAGGCCCCTGAGCATAAAGTCGAACTGTCGCAGGCCTGCCTGCAAAAACCTGTCCGCCAGGCAAAAAACAATCCTCAGGGGGCGCGAGAGGTGCAGGGCCAGGTCCTGGGCGTGCACCAGGGCCCAGTTGTCCTTTATTCTCTGGTCCCGGCTCATCCAGTAAATGACCGGGCCTGAGTCCTGGTTGCCTGTTCTTATCTCCTGTATTCTACGGGGGTGAACGCGCATGAAAGAGTCCTCGCCGCTTGCAGTTGAATAAAATTATGAATATGAACTACAGGCATGCTTACAATCAAATGTTCCGGCTGTAAAAAAAAACTTTTCAAATACAGAAAGGTGGGCTCCGGAGAAGTTCTGCGCTGCCACAAGAGCCGGATTACCAGGTTTTATGACGGCCTGGAGCAGAAAGGAGGCCTTGCCTGTCCCTGTGGACAGGTGGTGGGCATTGACCAGGGCAGGTTTTACAAGATGAACTCCAGCGCCTTTACTTATACCGGCACCAAGGACAATAAATAGTTACTAAAGCGGGCCATGCCCGCAACCCAGATAAGAAAAGAGTTTTTAGCCCACAGATCACACAGATTGACACAGATAAAAGAGATTGAAGAAGCATGTTTTTTCCTTGCGGGAATAAGAACCCGCAAGGAAAAGG
>PWSL01000099.1 GCA_003563255.1 Desulfonatronospira sp.
AACATCTTCCGGACGCTCCGCGTCCACCAATGATCCAGCACTCACTTTTGAATACTATTTTTTCTGGTATTTCTCCATTGCCAAAAGTGAGTGCTGGATCCAGATACGCTCCCACACAGAGCGTGGGAGCGATAAGAAAAACTTCCGTGCCCTTCCGTGTGTTCCGTGAGCATAACCTCTTGGCTTTCTTTGAAAGTGAAACAACATGTTTGTTTGAAATTTGTGCTAAGCGCCTAAAGTCAATCATCAACATGAAGTCCCGGCATGAAGCCGAACCTGAAAAGGCCCTCCAAATCAGGGGGGCCTATTTTATTGATATTTCACAGATCCCGGCAACCAATCTACTTTTTATTATTTTACCCCTGTTCCGTCCACGACGACATCCGCCCCGTGCTACATCCCTTCGCCGCGCATTGAGGTTTCAATGCCGCGCCATCCGGCCAACTCCATCTTGTCCTGGTGATAGCCCACCAGAGTCACCCTTAATCATTCAGGGGGGACAATACCGGCCCTGGAGCCGTAACCAAAACTCAGGCCCAGAGAATGCCCAGGCGGCCATCCCCGAAGGAAGCTGTGGTGGATATTTCCGGCGAAGCACCGGCCATGCTTGCAATTTGGCTCAGGGTATACTACTTGCTTTTCTGCTTGAATGGAATTGCTGAGGGGCTCCAGTTCGGAAAATAATTTCCAGATTCTTTACGACGATCATGCGGTGCTTCTGCGGCTGATCATGGAGACCAAACCATAGGGGCTCGCCTGGAAAAGTGGCTATCAGCTCCGCAAAACCGGGGTCAAAGTGCCACTGGCAGATACTTTGATTGCCGCCATAGCTGTTCAGTATGGCTGTCTTCTGCTGCATAGTGACAAACATTTCTGTATGGAGGAATAACATGCGTCTTTCAATTTTCTGGAAAATTCTGGGCATAGTTGGCGGTACAGTTCTTATCATCAGTGCTGCCATTTTTTTTACCACAAACCATTTCGTAACCTCAAGCCTTGACGAACAGGCCCTTGAGCGCCTGGAGAACTACAGGCATGCAACTGATATGGAACTGGAGGCCATACAGGCAAACATTACTCTGATCAACGATCTTGTTTCAAAAAATCAGGATGTGACAAACGCCATCATGACCAACGATTCTGGTTTTCTTCATAGTTATGGACAAGACCTGATTCAGACTGAACGTATCGATTTCGTATCCTTTGTGGATGATCGGGGTATAGTCTTGGCCCGGGGTCACAGGGAGGAAAAAGGTGACGATATTAGCAACCAGTACATTATCCAACAGGCTTTAGCAAGAAATTCCCTTACAGGTGTGGAACACGGTGAGCACCTGTCATTATCCATCCGGTCGGGAGCTCCGGTAGAGCAGTACGGCGAAGTCATCGGTGCCGTTGTTATGGGGATCAACTTCGAGACGCATACATTTGTGGACCGCATAGGTGAAAAGCTCGGGGTTGATGCCACCATTTTTGAAAACGACACCCGGTTGTCCACCACAATACGCGCCAATGGGAGAAGAGTCGTAGGCACTGCAATGGAGAATCCTGATGTCATTGAAACAGTTCTGCAAAACAGCCGGGTGTTCGTTGCTCAAAGTCCTATCCTGGGCGTTATGTATGATACCATATACTGGCCTATTGAAAACGTGCAGGGCGAAACCGTTGGAATGTACTTCCTGGGGGTCCCCAGGGAAGTCATCGAAGGTGTACAGGCCGATGTTCTGAACTCCATACTGGCTGCATCAGTTATCATCGGAGTTCTGATGCTTGCTGCAGGAGCGTTTTTTGCTAGAACCCTCAGCCGGCCTATAACCCGGGCGACCAGTTTTGCTCTGGATATAGCCAGGGGCGATTTAAGCCGGCACCTGGAGACCGGACGCAAGGATGAACTGGGCAGTCTGACTCAGGCCCTCAACCAGATCCAGGAAAGCATCAACAACATGACCAATGATGTTGAAAAACTTGCCGATGATATCCAGCACGGCCACATAAGGGCTGTAATTCCACCAGAAAAATATGAAAAGGAGTATGCCAGGCTTGTCTCCCACATCAACAACACCTCAAAAGCAATTGTTCAATATCTGGAAAATCTTCCAGTTTCAACCATGGTTGTAGACAGTGACTGCACAATTTTATGGATGAACAATAAAGGTGCTGAATCAATCAGTGTTGATCCCGTAAACAAAAAATGCCATCAAATTTTTAATATGCAGGAATGCGGATCAAACAATTGCGCTACAAAAAAATGTATGGAGACAGGAAATCAGGAATACTATGAAAGAGATTTTATAATTGGAGAAAAGTCGCATTACATGGCTTATTACAGTACTCCTGTAAAAGATGCAAACAAACAGGTAGTAGGAGCTTTTGAAGTTCAAGTAGATTTAACAGATATTAAAGATGCTCAGCGTAAAATTGAGCAAACAGCGCAAAGTGCCAATCAAATTGCCGAAAGGCTGTCCTCTGCCACTGAAGAGCTTTCCTCACAGGTGGAAGAATCCAGCCGTGGGGCTGAAGAGCAGAAAAACAAGACCAGCGAAACCGCCACAGCCATGGAAGAGATGAACGCCACGGTCCTTGAAGTGGCAAAAAACGCCTCCGGAGCCGCCGAACAGACGGATCAGGCCAAAAACAAGGCTCTGGAGGGAGCCGAGGTTGTAAAACAGTCCGTAGAGTCCATCAACAGGGTTCAGCAACAGGCCAGGTCCATGAAGGACAATCTGAATGCCCTGGGCAGACAGTCTGAAGAGATCGGCAAGGTTATGAATGTAATTGACGACATTGCTGACCAGACCAATCTGCTGGCCTTGAACGCCGCCATTGAAGCCGCCCGGGCAGGTGACGCCGGGCGGGGCTTTGCAGTGGTTGCAGATGAGGTGAGAAAGCTTGCCGAAAAGACCATGAATGCGACCAAGGAAGTCGAAAATACGGTCACATCCATCCAGGAAAGCACTAAAACCAATGTTGAAAACATGGACCAGGCCGTTGAGATGGTGGAAAAGGCCACTCAGCTGGCCAACAGGTCCGGGGATGCCCTGGAAGAAATCGTGAGCCTGGCTCAACAGGCAGCGGATCAGGTGCGCTCCATTGCAACCGCCAGCGAAGAACAGTCATCAGCAAGTGAAGAGGTAAACAGAAGCGTGGATGAGATCAACCGTATCGCAGGCGAGACAGCCGATGTCATGGAGCAGTCCGCCAAAGCTGTTGCGGAACTGGCCCAGCAGGCAGGCGAGCTGCAGAAAATCATCCATGAACTGAAGACAACATAATTCAAAGCGGATTCAACTGCAAAGAGTCTCCAGGCTGGATGAGTTTAAAACGGCCTCATAACTCTTTCCCACTGTATCTGTTTAGCGCTTTTAAGGAAAGCAGGGGACAGGCACCCCCGCACTTATAATAACCTGTACGTTGCCTTATTGTTCCCACGCTCCGCGTGGGAACATTCTTCGGACGCTCCGCGTCCAAAATGACCGCAGGAGCGGTCGAAAAACGGCGTTTATTGTTCCCACGCTCTGCGTGGGAACATCTTCCGGACGCTCCGCGTCCACCAATGATCCAGCACTCACTTTTGAATACTATTTTTTCTGGTATTTCTCCATTGCCAAAAGTGAGTGCT
>PWSL01000341.1 GCA_003563255.1 Desulfonatronospira sp.
AACAGATTAGAAAAATAAGTGCCGGGAGAGCCAGTCCCCGTGCTCAACGCGTCCTGCAAGGGTTGACCGGATGATGCCCCGAAGGGGCCACTTTTTCCGCGCAGGGTCGCGGGAAATGCCTAGTGACTTACTCCTGAGACCCTGTCACAAAATACAAGAAAAATTTGAGCCATGGCGGGGGTTCAGCGCTTGGCAGTGGGACTGTCCCGCACTTATTTTTGAAAATCTCATGGCTGTAACTTATTCATCAGAAAAATAAGTGCGGGACTGTCCCAATAGAGATAAGAACACTGCATTATCTTGGATTACGGACACAACCCGCGTTAGAGTTTATTATTTTAGAAAGCTAAGCTTCATGATTTCAGACATTCAAACATCAAGGCTGCCTGCTGACGCCGGAGTGCTCGTCCTGGCGGCAGGCAAGGGAACGCGAATGCATTCGCCTCTGCCCAAGGTACTTCAGAAGCTTTTGGATAAACCCATGCTTTGGTATCTCCTGTATATGCTCTCCAGTACCTTCAACTCCCGGCCCATGGTGGTAACCGGGCATGGCAGAAGTCTAGTAGAGCAAAGCTGCGTCGGGTTTGATGCCGACTTTATATTTCAGGAGCAGCAGCTTGGCACCGGACATGCCCTTCAGGTGGCCTGGAACAAAGTATTACAGCATGGCTTCAGCTGGCTGGTGGTTATAAACGGTGATACACCACTGGCACAGTCGCAGCAGATCCGCACTCTGCTGGAATATACCCGGGAAAACAATGCTGACATAGGGCTTGTCAGCCTGACCCTTGAAGATCCTGCAAGCTATGGTAGGGTTTTGCGGTTTGCCGACAACAGCGTAAAGGCTGTGATTGAGGCCAAAGATTATAACAGTGAGTTGGACGGCGGTGATACCAGGGAAATAAATTCCGGCCTGTATGTCTTCAAGGTCAGCACGCTGGGCAAAATACTTTTTGAACTGGATTCCGATAATAAGCAGCAGGAACTTTACATCACGCAGCTTATTTCACTGGCCCAAAAGTCCGGAATGCGCGTTGATGCTTTGAATGCAGGCACATGCCCCGAACTTATGGGTATTAATACCCCTCGGGAACTGCTTGGTCAGGAAGAATACATCCGCGGCTTTATTGTGGATGAATTTATCGAACAGGGGGTAATCATCAGGTCTCCAGGAATGGTTCGGATAGGGCCGGAGGTGATTATTGAACCTGGGGCTGAAATCTGCGGGCCAGTAGAGATTTATGGCCAAAGCAGGATTACTTCCCGGAGCAGTATCGCATCGAACTGCTATATAGAAGACAGTTTTATTGATGGAGGGCAAGTTTTTTGCTTTTCTCATATTGAAAAATCTGTTATAGGTCCAGATACAAAAGTTGGTCCTTACGCCCGCTTGAGACCCGGAACTGAAATGCAAGGAGGATCCAGGGCCGGCAATTTCGTGGAGATCAAGAATTCACAGGTGGGCGCCGGAAGCAAGATCAACCATCTCTCTTATATTGGTGATACCACCATGGGTGAGGGGGTAAACGTCGGCGCCGGCACAATAACATGCAATTATGACGGTCGTTTGAAACATAGAACAACAGTCGAAGACGGGGTTTTCATCGGCAGTAATACCGCCCTGGTCGCTCCTGTCCTCCTTCAGCGCGGGAGCATGATAGCGGCCGGGTCCACCATTACCAGAGACGTGCTTCAAAACAGCCTGGGCATAGGCAGATCCAGGCAGAAAAACCTTGAGGGCAGAAGCCCTTTGAAAAAATTTAAAAACCAGGAAAAAAGCGACTGAAGATGGAAGCCATAGAAAAGCTGGTGGAAAAGGTTGACAGACTTCTGGAATTAAAAAAAAGGCTGGAACAGGAAAATCAGAGTCTGAAGCAGGAACTCGAGGTCGAACGACAGAAAAACAGTATGGTCGCCGGCAAAGTCGATGAACTGCTGCAAAAAATTGAAGATGAAGCTTCTTTTTAATGTTTGAGTACAATCTAAATATATTGGGTTTGGACTTAAATTTTAAAACTGATGCAGATCCGGAGCGCATTGATCAGGCAAGGGAATACCTGGAAAAGAGGTATTCAGAACTAAAAAACAGGGGCAAAAAGTTAAGCAAGGAAAGATTACTGGTATATCTTGCCCTGGGCCTGGCTGATGATTACTTACAAAGTGACATCAGACTGTCGCTTTTACAGGACAGGATAGACGAACTGGTGAATAAAATAGATAGCCCCGAGGCTGATAAATAAGCTGTTCAAATGTTCAGCACAATGTATCTGTTCAGCGCATTTAATCAAGGCATGGAACAGTCCGGCACTCACTTTTATCAAACAAGGTGGCTGGCAACATATAGTATTCCTTGTGAGTGCCGGACGGGACCCAGAAGAGCATTATTTTGTGCTTGCAATGACTCTTTTTTTGGGTCAAGTGGCTTTCTGCCCCGCCTGAGGCTGGCACGACCCGTGCTTAAGGGCCGGAGGGGAAAGTCGGCCCGGAGGGGTTCAGAAGAGCCGTTCCCAGTGCGACATGCACTGCGCTGATATGGCTGACACGTCAACTATTTGTGACTATTTGATATTTTTAAATCGGCGCAAATATTGTCCCAGCCCTCAGACTTAATGGATTGATGTGCCAGTCCATGGGATCTTAACAGATACAGTACAATATAATTCCTGGCAGGTACGTGATGGAGATGATTTATTTTGAGCCAACATTAACCTCGAGGGAGCCGTTGCGCAGTTCTGGTGAGCATGCCCCGCAAAGGCCGGGGAAGCCTGAAGGAATTGCTTTGGTGCCCACGTATATAAACGAGGTTCAAGATAATCCCCCACACGGCCTGCCGGGATAAATATACTCAGCCAGACTACCTGCCTGGACCTGCCTAGATAAACCTTCAGGTATTTGCCTGCTCCCTGCTCAGAAGGGCATTGCCCGCAACCCAGGAGAAAGAAGCGCTCTTATCCCAATGCCAATGGGGACAGTCCCGCACCTTTTTTTCTAATGAAGTATCTGTTTAGCACTACAGCGAAACTTATGGCTGCCCTCCGGGGACTGGCTCTTTTGCCGACCTCAAACCGTAAAAGGGCCGGACTATCCGGCGGAGTGACTGTCCCCAAGTAAAAAAAGTTCACCATTTTCTAAGTGTCCTTGTAGGATTAATTGCATTTTTCTAAACTTAAAATTCCGGTTGTGCTTAGCACAACAGCGAAACTTATGATCGACCTCCGGGGACTGGCTCTCCCCGCACTTATTTTTTCCAATAAAACCAAGATCTTTTTTAATAAAAATAAGTGCGGAGGTGCCTGTCCTCAATTGAGGTACAATATTATATTTTATAAGTTTCGCTGCAGTGCTAGGCTATAACCATTTAAAATCATAAAGCTTTTTTCGAAAAACTTTCAACTGTTTCAGGGTGTCGGAAGAGCCGGCCCCCTGAGGCACAAATCAGTGTAGTTGCAGAGGGTTTATTGATACCGGGCCCCGGGATTTTTTGTGACAGGCTCGCGACAGAAACAGAGCTTTACATATATAAGGAGCAAACCATGTGGAGTATAATCATTACCGCCCTTATTTTCCTTGCAGCCGGGGCTGCTGTGGGCTTCTGGGCTCAGAAGATATTATTCAACAAAAAGTACCAGGAAAACCAGGAGCTTGCTCAGAGAATTCTGGATGAAGCCAGAAAGGAAGCCACGGCTCAAAAAAAGGAAATACTGCTGCAGGCCAAGGACGAAGCCTTCAAGCAAAAAAAAGAGCTTGAAGAAGATGCCCGGGAGCGGGAAAAGGAGTTGAAAAAGCAGGAACAGAGACTGCAGGAAAAGGAAGAAAGGCTGGAAAATAAACTGGAAAAAGTGACCCAAAAGGAAAGCGAAGTGGTGGCCTGGGAGAACCAGTTGTCCAGGCAGGAACGTAGTTTTGCAGAAAAAGAGGGGCATCTCCAGGATCTGATCGATAGTCAGAGCAAAAAGCTGGAGGAAATATCAGGCCTTACCGTGGAAGATGCTAGAGCTCGTCTCATGCAGGAGATTGAGAGCAAGACCAGGCATGATGCCGCTAAAATGATACGCCAGATAGAGATGGAAGCTCAGGAATCGGCATCTAAAAGGGCAAAGGAGATACTGGCCCTTTCCATACAGCGCTATGCCGGAGACTATGTATCAGAACACACTGTATCTGCGGTAGAATTGCCCAGCGAAGACATGAAAGGCCGCATTATCGGCCGCGAAGGGAGAAACATCCGCGCTATTGAGGCGGCTACCGGAGTTGATCTGATTATCGATGACACCCCTGAGACAGTAGTCCTGTCAGCTTACAGCCCCCTGCGGCGTGAAGTAGCCAAGCAGTCTCTGGAAAGGCTCATAAGCGATGGCAGGATTCATCCGGCCCGTATTGAAGATATAGTTGATAAGGTCAGGAAAGAACTGGATATCAAACTGAGGGAAATCGGAGAGCAGGCAACCTTTGATGTAGGAGTGCACGGCATTCACCCGGATTTGATCCGTCTTCTAGGTCACCTGCATTACCGTACCAGTTTTTCCCAGAATGTGATGCAGCATTCAATTGAGGTGGCATTTTTGTGTGGAATAATGGCTGCGGAACTTGGTCTGGATCAGAAAAAAGCGAAAAGGGCCGGTCTGCTGCATGATCTGGGCAAGGCCGTGGATCACGAAGTTGAAGGGCCCCATGCCTCCATTGGTGCGGATCTGGCCAAGAAACACAATGAATCCAAAGAGATTGTGCACGCAATAGCAGCACACCATGAGGACGTGCAACCCACCAGTATACTCGCTGTGCTGGTGCAGGCAGCGGACAGCCTTTCCGGGGCCCGGCCGGGGGCCAGGAAAGAGCTTTTGGAGAATTATGTCAACCGCCTGGAAGAGCTGGAAAAAATTGCCTCCGGCTTTGAAGGGGTGAATCGTTCTTTTGCCATCCAGGCCGGGCGGGAACTCCGGGTGATGGTGGATTGCGATCAGGTGGACGACGATGCCACCCACCTGATGTGCAAGGATATTGCCCAGAAAATCGAGGAAAACATTACCTACCCCGGGCAGATCAAGGTTACCGTAATCCGGGAAAAACGTTCTGTAGGATATGCAAAATAGTTTAACCCTATAACACTACAGCGCAACTTATTTATTGACCTCCGGGGACTGGCTCTTTTGCCGCCGAATTTTGAAGCATTTGCAAATTAGCAACCGGCAAAAGTGCCTGTCCCCAATTTAGACAGGTTGAAAAGTATTATAAGTTTCGCTGTAGTGCTAACGCAATTTATAAAATGTGTGGCTGGTTAAATAATAATTTGTTTCGTTGTATGGTTAATGCGGAGATGAAATGAGAAGGGAGCATCAGGAAGCCATGGCGCTGATTCGGCGCGGCAGCGTAGAGATTATAAATGAAGCTGAACTTTTGAAAAAACTGGACGCCAAAGCCTCGCTCAGGGTCAAGGCCGGGTTTGACCCCACGGCACCTGACCTGCATCTGGGGCACACTGTACTGATTCAGAAGTTGAAGCATTTCCAGGAACTCGGGCATCATGTGCTTTTTCTAATCGGAGATTTCACAGGCATGATCGGGGATCCTTCAGGCAAATCTGAAACCCGGAAAAAACTTACGCGGCAGGAAGTGATTCAAAACGCTGAAACCTACAAACGTCAGATATTTAAAATTCTGCACCCGGAAAAAACAGAGCTGGTTTTCAATTCGACATGGATGGATCGTTTTCATGCCTCGGACTTTGTGGAACTTTGCTCCAGGTATACCGTGGCCAGGATGATGGAAAGGGATGATTTTGACATGCGTTTTCGGAATAATCGTTCCATAGCCATTCATGAATTTTTATATCCTCTGATCCAGGGGTATGACTCTGTGGAGTTAAGGGCTGACGTAGAACTCGGCGGTACAGATCAGAAATTCAACCTCCTGGTGGGAAGGGATCTTCAGCGTGAATACGGCCAGGAACCGCAGGTCATACTCACGGTGCCCATCCTGGAAGGCCTGGACGGGGTACAGAAAATGAGTAAGTCTCTGGGCAATTATGTGGGTATAGAAGAACCTCCCGGGGAGATGTACGGGAAGCTGATGTCCATTTCAGATGATCTTATGTGGAGATATTATGAGCTTCTATCAGATAAGGATTTACAGGAGATCAAATCCATGCAGGAAAAAGTCTCCCAGGGAGAGTTGCATCCCAAATACTGCAAGGAAGAACTGGCCCAGGAGATAACAGCCAGGTTTCACGATAACGAGAGTGCTGAAAGGGAAAGGGAAAATTTCCACCGGGTCTTTGCAGCCCAAGATGTGCCCCGGATTATGCCTGAGATGGTCATACATGAGCACGAGAAAAAGAAACTGGCGGATATCCTGGTGTCAAGCGGGTTCTGTCCGTCTCGCAGTGAGGCTAAAAGGCTCTGCAGGCAGAATGCAGTGAGTCTGTACCCGGGAGAAAAGCTGAGCGATCCAGAGGCTGGTTTTGAAACCGGGGAGTATACACTGAAAGTGGGCAAAAAAAGGTTTCTTAAGCTGAGTGTAAAGTAGCCTCAAGGTGTTGTTTGCCGGCTTGTATCCTGCCGCTTTGGTAATTAAAAAGGACTGGTCAGCGATAATTATTTACTGATGAGCAGATCTTGCTGCAAAAATAACACTGCAGCGACGTATCTCTTTAGCGCTTTACTTAAAAGGGCTGAACAGATACTATTGAACAAAAAGTGTCGTTATAATGAAAAAAGGCCTCCATATGACCACAAGCATGGCTTCCAAGTCTCCCGGTCTAATACGTGCAGCACTGGCCTGGGCCAGGATGATACGTATCGAGCACTCCATATTCGCTCTGCCTTTTGCCTATATGGGGCTTTTCTGGTCGGCCCAGGGCTGGCCCGGCTGGCGTATATTCGTCTTCCTGACCCTGGCAATGGTGATGGTTCGCTCTTTTGCCATGACCCACAACAGACTTGCCGACCTCCCCCTGGACGCACTAAATCCCAGGACACGGGACAGAGCTCTGGTGACAGGAGAGATCCGGGTAAAGGAAGCGTATCTTTTTCTAGGAGTAAGTGCGGCTTTATTTTTGTTTGCCTGCGCTTTTATTAATTTGCCTGTCTTTCTACTGGCTTTTTTAGCCCTGGGCTGGTCCGCTGTTTATAGCTATACCAAAAGATGGACCAGCCTGTGCCACTTTTTTCTTGGTTCTGTTCTTGGTCTGGCCCCTCTGGCGGGCTGGATTGCTTTTGTTCCTGAATTGACACTGCCTGCAGTCTTTCTATTTCTGGGGGTTCTGTTCTGGGTCGGGGGGTTCGACATACTCTATGCCACCCAGGATGCAGGCTTTGACCGGGAAAACGGGCTTAAATCCATTCCTGCCAGACATGGTCTGGAAACTTCTTTCGCCCTTGCCGGGTTCGCCCATGTTAATGCAGCGCTCTTTTTTCTGCTGGCCGGAATAACTGTGGGTGCAACCTGGCCATATTACCTGGCCTGGGTGATTGTAGCGGCAGTACTGTATATTGAACATAAGCTGATTTCGCCGGACAATCTGGAAAAGCTTAATGTATCCTTTTTTACACTTAATGCCCTGGTATCCCTGATTCTGCTTGCCGGTGTCCTGGGAGATGTCTTTCTGGTGAGTGCCTGAGGCTTTGGGGCCGGTATCGCCCCTCCTGAATGGTTGCCATTGCCAGGCACTGAATAGACTATTTGTGTCGGTTCAGCGATTTTTAGGATAGCAGGGGACAGGCACTCCGGGACCCGCTTGAGAATTATTTTGTGCTCAAAACGCTTTATTTTCTGGGACAAGTGGGTCCCGGAAGAGCCAGTCCCCATGCCACATTTTTTTCTTGCAACCAGGAACGATGAACCAGCAACCTTGCACGTCAAGTAAAGATTTTTAGAGGTAGTAATGTTCAGCGACTTATTTCCCACCTATCGGGGAGAGCTAAAATATCATTGTCTGGAGTGTGCCAGAAAGTATCCCGGGGATGAGCTGCACTATACCTGCCCTGAATGCAGCGGGGTTTTCATGTTGTGGGATGAGAATTTCCACGAGCTTAAAAAGCTGTCCGGGAAGGAATGGAGAACTGTTTTTGACGAGCGAGCAGCCAGCAAGATGACCCAGCTGCAGGGAATATTCAGGTTTTACGAACTAACTGCCCCGGTGGTGGAGAAAGAAGATATTGTTTACCTTGGAGAGGGCAATACCCCGGTTATCCAGTCATCACCGAAGCTGCAGAAGCTGGTGGGACAGAACATGGCCTTTAAAAACGACGGCCAGAATCCCAGCGCTTCGTTCAAGGACAGGGGCATGGCCTGTGCATTCAGCTATTTAAAGCAATTGGTAAGGAAAAAGAACTGGGATCAGGTCCTGACCATCTGCGCTTCCACCGGGGATACTTCAGCCTCTGCAGCACTTTATGCCGCGTATGTCGGCGATCCCATCAAGTCCGTGGTGCTTCTTCCGCAGGGCAAGGTCACCTCTCAGCAGCTTTCCCAGCCCCTGGGAAGCGGTGCAGTGGTGATTGAGCTGCCGGGTGTCTTTGATGACTGCATGCGGGTGGTAGAGTATCTGGCAGACAATTTCCGGGTGGCCCTGTTGAATTCCAAAAACCCATGGCGTATCCTGGGTCAGGAAAGTTATGCCTTTGAACTTGCCCAGTGGTGTTGCTGGGACATGTCCGGCAGAGTGGTGTTTGTCCCCATAGGCAATGCAGGAAATATTACGGCGGTAATGAGCGGTTTTTTAAAACTCAGGGATCTGGAAATTATTGATGGACTGCCCCGGATTTTTGGTGTGCAGTCCACCCATGCTGATCCGGTGTACCGCTACTACCGCCAGACGCCGGGAAGCAGGAGCTATGCACCGGTGGATGTCAGCCCCAGTGTCGCCCAGGCCGCCATGATCGGCAATCCTGTTTCATTTCCCAGGGTGCGGGAACTGGCGGACAGGTATCAGCGGGAGCAGGGGACCGATGCCTTTAATGTGGTGCATGTAGAGGAACAGCAGATCATAGAAGCAATGCTGCTTGCCAACCAAAACGGGCATATTGCCTGCACCCAGGGGGGGGAATGCCTGGCAGGTCTTATGCAGGCCAGGGAGCAGGGCCTGCTGGATGCAAGTGAAACGGCCATCCTGGATGCCACTGCCCATGCCCTGAAGTTCAGCGGCTTCCAGGAGATGTATTTCAAGAATTCTTTTCCCAGGGGATACGAAATCATACCCAGAGAAGAATATATAAATCAGCCCCAAAGGGTGCTCAGCGAAGAGGATAAAGAACGGTTGAGCAAGGAAGAGTTTACCAGGGCGGCAGTTGAGGAAATGGTTCGAGTTCTTGGACTTCAGGGTAATTGATGTGCAGCTCCGGCCAGCAGGAACAGTTCTTTTTTCCAGGCCTGTGTATTTTTCCTGAAAATACCCAGCCGCCTGAAAAGACCGGCATTTTGCATTTTATGTCCCCAGAAATCGCCAATATACTTTTCTGGCACAAAAATCCGGGCAGGCGGATGTCCCAGGCGTGCAGTCATGGCAGCTACGTATGCTCCCAGTGCCAGTCCACGGCAGATCGAGCCCAGGGCCGGATGCCATGGTCCGGCTATTATTTCGGACAAAAGAGAGGTTTCCGGAGCCAGTCCCACTCGAATCACCGGGATCCCGGCAGCCCACATTCTAAGCAGGGCGTTAGAGATCAGAGCCTGGGTGGTCTGTAAAATCCAGGGCCTGTACTCTCCTCTGGACCAGAGGTTCGCCAGGGGGGTGTTCGCAAGTACAAGACAGGGGTAGAGGCGCAACGCAGAAGGCTTTAACTCTTCTGTTATTCTCATGTCACCGGCAAATGTCCCTGGATTTGAACCCGGCAGGCCCGGCATCAACTGTATTCCAAGGTCCATGCGGCTTTTTTTGACCATCCAGGAGGCCTCCAGGGCCTTGTCCCCGGTATATCCTCTTCTGGAAAGTGACAGCACCCGGCTGTCAAAGCTCTGCACCCCCAGTTCCACCATGTCCACACCGTAGTCCTGCAGGAGTCTCAGCTGGTCCTGGTTTACGTAGTCCGGTCTGGTGGAGCACCTGACGTGGCTTAGGGCTCCCATGTCCTTTAATTCTCTGGCCAGGTTAAGAAAAAGGAGCTGTCTATGCCTGGGCATGGCTGTGAAAGTTCCTCCGAAAAAGCCCAGAGCAAATGTCTTGCCTGAGCTGCTGAACTCGGAATATATATCGTCATGCATCTTTCGGGCGATAGTCTTCAGGTGGATTATTGGTTGGCCTGTCTGGGTCTCCTGGGAACAGTAGATGCACCTGTCGGGGCAACCGGCAAAGGGAAGGAAAACAGGATATAAGCGGACCTTGTTCCGGTAAGGCTCTGGATGTCGAAAAAATAATCCTGGCAGATTCATTTTGTCTCAAAACTTAATAGTATTTTAGTGTCAGGGCAGGCAGGGTTTCAGGAGTAAGTCACCAGGCTTTTTCCGCGACCTTGCACGGAAAAAGTGGCCCCTTCGGGGCATCATCCGGTTAATCCCTGCAGGACGCGTTGAGCACGGGGACTGGCTATCCCGGGATTTATTTTTCTAATCTGTTTCATGTTCAATAAAAAATAAGTGCCGGGGTGCCTGTTTCCACAAACATGAAAGCAAGGATTTTTTCTTTTCTTTCTTGTTCCCAGGCTCCAGCCTGGGGATATCGTTTTTTTGTGGCTCCAGCCACATTTTTTAAGAAGCGGTTGGTGCCGCAAGAACAAGGCATTTCCAGGCTGGAGCCTGGGAACGAGAGGTAACCAGGAACGAAGAACCAGGAACCAGGAACCGATTTTAACGACCAACATGTTGGTTTGAAATTTTCACTAAGCGCCTGAGTCGCTCAGACAGTTTGCGGCCATTTTGCCAAACCCCGGAACCTGCAAGGACATAACTCGAAAAAAAACTTCACGGCTTCAGGTTTACTGTTCAGGTATAATTAAATAAAACAAAAGGTTGCAAAAAAAAAATATTTGGATAGACTAGCTTGAACAGATCGTCAAATAATCAAGGGTGTTGAATACATGAAAGTGTGTGGATATTCATCCGGCCATTAGCACTACAGCAAAACTTGTATAATACAGTATGGTATCTCAATTGGAGACAGACACTTTTGCCGATGGAAAACTGTCACCTGCTCAAAAATCCCGGCGGCAAAAGAGCCAGTCCCGGGATGGCAATAAAAAATTTTCGCTGTAGAGTCAGGCTGTGCCCTCAAACCCGGCATGTTGTTGACCACAGTCTCTGACCGAATGTCAATGCACTGCTCAAATATCTGAAAATTAATAACCTGATACCTTTTATGTCCGAAACCCCGGCGGATGAGCATCGGCCTGGGCAGTGACAATGATTAAGGGTCGTATCTGTTTAGCGCTTTGCATGTAGCATGGGGACTGGCTCTTCCGGGACCCACTTGTCCCAAAAAATGAGATATTTTAAGCACAAAATGATGCTCAAGTGGGTCCCGGAGTGCCAGTCCCCTGCTTTCCTTAAAAGCGCTAAACTGTTACAAGGAGTCAGAGGAGGTAATATGCAGGACTGCATATTCTGCAAGATTGTCAGGGGAGAAATTCCCAGTGCAAAGGTGTATGAGATAGAATCAGTACTCTGTTTTCTGGATGTTGCGCCAGCTGTAAAGGGGCACTGCCTGGTTATCCCGAAGGTTCATGTGGAAAATATTCTGGAGATGCCCGAGGATATGGCCGCTGATGTGCACAGGGTAATCCGCAAGGCCGGCCGGGGAATAATCCAGGGTTTGAAAGCCGACGGATTCAACGTGGGTATGAATAATTTTCAGGCGGCAGGCCAGGTGGTCATGCATGCACACTGGCACTTGATTCCTCGTTTCAAGGGGGACGGATTGCAGCTCTGGCCGCAGTACAAATATGACAGTAATCAGGAAATGCAGTCAGTTGCACAAAACCTAAGTTCAGCTATCCAGCAGCCATGATAAATACTGAGAGGTAACCGTATACCCAGCGCATGTATTTCAGGACCATTACACAAGTCGGAATACAGTTAATATCCACGGGAGGAGGCCTATGGTAAATACCTTAACCAAGTCGGATCTGGTGGACAGGGTTTATGAGCAAAGTGAACGTAACCGTCCAGAGGTCAAAGACCAGGTAGAAGGACTGCTGGACATAATCAAGCGCGTTATCAAACAGGACCACTCACTGTTAATAAGCGGTTTCGGCAAATTTGAAACCTACGACAAAAGACCCAGGAAGGGCCGCAATCCTCAGACCAGCGAAGAAATTATTCTTCCGGCGCGCAAGGTAGTGGTTTTCAGGTTGTCCAGGAAGTTTCGAGCAGAGATTAATCAGCAATTATAAAGACTCTTGGGATGTTTAGGGCCAGGCTGTCCCTGGCTGCTTCCGCTTCCCCAACGGTGCTGAATTTTCCGGCTTGTACTCTCCATAAGTTTATGCCATCAATTTCTGTTTGCTGAATACGTGTTTCCCGGTAACCCAGACCCTGCATGCTGGTCTTTTTGTTTTCAGCGTTTTCCCTTTTAGAAAAAGACCCTACCTGCACATAAAAGGTGCCGGGCAGTTCTTTCCGGGAAGCGCTGCCAACCGCCTTGACCCGTACCGGTGCCGTTCCAGGACCGATTATGTCCAGTTCTCTGGCTGCTGCCAGGGACAGGTCGATTATACGGTCATCCTTAAAAGGTCCGCGGTCGTTTATCCTTAACCTTATGGTTTTGTCGTTCTCCATGTTTGTCACCTGCACCTTGGTATGCATGGGCAGCAACCTGTGGGCGGCAGTCATTGCGTACATATTGTAGACTTCTCCACTGGCGGTTTTTTTCCCGTGGAATTTGGGTCCGTACCATGAAGCTATTCCCTCTTCTTCAAACCCTTCTGATGATGACAATGGGATGTATGTCTGTCCCAGGACGGTGTATTTCCGGTCCTTGTCCAGTTTAGTAATCGGCAGATCGGGTCGGGCTGTTTCCTCACGGGGCTTTTCAATCTTTGACGGTGGAGAAGGTGGATGAACCTTGCGCGGGGTACACGCGACAACAAGGCCTAGTACTGAAATGATCGAAATAACGACCAAATAATTGAAAAAAAGTCGCCTCATGTTCTGCTTCCGTTTAGAATTTTGTTTGTTTTTCACTTTATTTTTGAGTTGCTCTGAGCGCAAGTGGTGTTTGCCAGGTCTGTTGATTATACATGTCCGTTACTTACTTTTCAACCCCTGGAAATGATGTTCACCATAAATAAATGGTATCTGTTCAGCGCTTTGCATGTGGCACGGGGACTGGCTCTTCCGGGACCCACTTGTCCCAGAAAATGAGTCGTTTTGAGCACAAAAGGATGCTCAAGTGGGTCCCGGAGTTGCCCGTCCCCTGCTTTCCTCTGGTTACCTCTCGTTCCCAGGCTCCAGCCTGGGAACGCTTAGTTCTTGCGGCACCAGCCGCTTCTTAAAAAATGTGGCTGGAGCCACAAAAAA
>PWSL01000437.1 GCA_003563255.1 Desulfonatronospira sp.
ACTAAATATCCTGGAATCATTACATTTAGTCATGACAAAGTTTAATCTCGTTTCTGAATATACCCCACAGGGGGACCAGGTTGAGGCCATTGAGCAACTGGTGCAGAACCTGGGTCAGGGTTTGGATCATCAGGTGTTACTTGGCGTGACCGGTTCGGGCAAGACTTTTACCATGGCCAATGTCATCGCCAGAAGCAACCGTCCGGCCCTGGTCATGGCCCCCAACAAGACCCTGGCGGCCCAGCTTTACAACGAGTTCCGGCTGCTTTTTCCGGAAAACGCAGTGGAGTATTTTGTCAGCTATTATGATTATTACCAGCCCGAGGCCTATCTGCCCCGCACAGACACCTATATCGAAAAAGATTCCTCTATAAACGACAACATTGACAAACTCAGGCACGCCGCCACTCATGCCCTGCTCACCCGCAGGGACGTGCTCATTGTGGCCTCGGTGTCCTGCATCTACGGCCTGGGTTCCCCGGAATACTACTCCAAGATGATCATCCCCCTGGAAGAAGGGCAGACCATGGACATGGATGATCTCATGGCCAGACTGGTGGAGGTGCAGTACGAGCGCAACGACTATGATTTTCACCGGGGTACTTTCCGGGTGCGCGGGGACGTGCTGGAAATTATCCCGGCCTACCGTATGGAACAGGCCCTGCGCATCGAGTTTTTCGGCGACACAGTGGAATCCCTGTTTGAAACCGATCCCCTTACCGGGGAGATCAAGTCCAGGCTCAAGAAAACGGTAATTTATCCGGGCAGCCATTACGTATCCGACCAGGACAACCTGCAGCGGGCCATGAACGACATCCGGGAGGAACTACGGCACAGGCTGAACTGGTTTCAGGAAGAGAATATGCTGGTGGAGGCTCAGAGACTGGAACAGAGGACTCAGCTGGACCTGGAGATGATCCAGGAGATGGGCTACTGCAACGGCATTGAAAACTATTCCAGGCACCTGGACGGACGCAGACAGGGCCAGCCCCCGGCCTGTCTTCTGGATTATTTTCCAGATGACTACCTTTTGTTCATTGACGAGTCCCATATCACCATTCCCCAGGTCGGAGGCATGTACAACGGAGACCTGTCCAGGAAAAAGACCCTGGTGGATTACGGATTCAGGCTGCCTTCGGCCCTGGACAACAGGCCCCTGAGTTTTGATGAATTTCAGGAGCGGATGGGGCAGAGCATATATGTTTCCGCCACTCCCGGCCCCTGGGAGATGGACAGATCCCAGGGAGTGCTGGCGGAGCAGATCATCAGGCCCACCGGCCTGGTGGATCCTGAACTCGAGGTGCGTCCCACCAGAGGGCAGATGGATGACCTGCTGGATGAATGCCTGCAGCGACAGGAAAACGACCAGAGGGTGCTGGTAACCACCCTGACCAAGCGCATGGCCGAGGACCTCACGGATTACCTGCAGGAACGCGGGATCAAAACCAGGTACCTGCATTCGGATATAGACACCCTGGAGCGGGTGGCCATTATCCAGGCCTTGCGGGCCGGCGAGTTTTATGTTCTGGTGGGTATAAACCTGCTGCGGGAAGGTCTGGACATCCCGGAGGTCTCCCTGGTGGCGATTCTGGATGCGGACAAGGAGGGCTTCCTGCGTTCCACCAGATCCCTTATCCAGACCTTCGGCCGGGCCGCGCGCAACGTGGATGCCAGGGTGATAATGTATGCGGACAGGGTCACGGATTCCATGCAGCGGGCCATGGACGAGACCGAACGCAGGCGCAGCAAGCAGAAGGAGTTCAACCTGGAACACGGTATAGTTCCGGCCAGCATTGTCAAGGCCGGACCCAACACTCTGTACGAGATGCATAACCAGCCCGAGCCGGAACAGCTGGGGCTGGCCGCCGAGGAGATCGCCAGGTATGGTGCTGATCCGCAGAAACTGGAAAAGGAAATAAAGAACCTGGAGCGAAAAATGCGCAAGCTGGCCCAGGACCTGGAGTTCGAGGAAGCGGCCAGGGTCAGGGACCGTATCCAGGACCTAAAAAACGCTTTGATGGTTTAGACTTATGTCACATGAAAAACCGCGTGTCGGCCTGCTGGGAGGCAGCTTCAACCCTGTTCATATTGGTCATCTGCGGCTGTGTCTGGAGATGCTGGAACAGGCCGGCCTGGACCGGGTGGAACTGGTCCCGACATACATCCCGCCACACAAGGCTCCTGAGGGGATTCTGCCTTTCGAAATGCGGGTGAGCATGCTGCAGTCCTGCACATGGGAGACCAGCGGTCTGGAAGTAAACCTGATTGAGCGGGAAAGGCCTGGACCTTCATATACCTTGGACACCCTCAAGACTTATATGCATGCCAACCCCGGCCATGAGATTAATTTCATCCTGGGAGACACGGATCTGTTCACCCTGCCCAAGTGGCATCATGGCCGGGATATAGCATGCCTGAGCAACCTGCTGGTAATCGGGAGGGAGGGCGGTCAATCCCGAGTCGATGCCTTTATTAAAGAATTTCTGGGAGCAAGCATTCAGGAAGGCAACAGCTGGCTACTGGAAAACGGCAGGCGGATAAGCTTTTACTGCATTCCCAGACTGGACATAAGTTCATCCATGATCCGGGACAGGTGGCTGGCCCGGAAAAGTATAGACTGGCTGGTGCCTGCCACGGTCAAGGATATTCTGGCAGGTTCATCCGGGAAAGTGCGGAGCGTATGGGAGCAGGGCTATCAGTCTGGGTCAAGAGGCTGCAAACCGGCATACTGCCGGTAGACTACACGCCTCAGGAGCCGTTATAGCCTATGCTGACGTTATCTCCCTGGACAATAACCGGAACTTTGCGCTTGCCTCCCGAGAATTTCAGCATGTTCTGCAGTTCCTGCGGTTTTTCCACAACATCCACATAATCGTGATCCTTGAACGCCTCACGGGCCTTTTTGGTATAGGGTCAGGTACTTTTTCCGTAAATAACGGGTCTCATGGGGTCTTCCTTTTGTATGGTCCCGGACGGGACAAGGTCCTGTCCGGGAGTTGATTCAGCTTTTGTCCTGTTCCCGGCTGTCTGCCTCTCCAGCCACTATGGCCGGCCCGGAAGAGGCCGGGGGTCTTCTGGAAGGGTCCTGTTCCTGCATGGGATTTTCAGAAAATGATTCCATTGCCGGCTCAGTACTGGATATGCTCAATTCTCCTGCCTGGGATGTCGCTTCCATCTCTTCGCTCCAGCTGATTTCCAGCTCGAGTTTTTCCTTATTTCCTTTGACCTCAGCCTTGAGTTCCAGCTTAAGGTTTTCAGCCGGGGCAAGGCTTAAAGTCTGGTCTGCATGCTGTACGTTGATACGTCCCTCCTTGAGGGCGTGCATCAAACTTTCCAGATGTTCAAGTATCTGGTCTTTTTCCAGGACCGCCTTGAACTTGAGTTCATTCTTGCTCATTTTTCACCTCCGTTTGTATTTGATGTCAATGTTTAAAAAGCTTTAGGGGCTTAGCACAAATTTCAAACAAACATGTTGGTCGTAAAAATCGGTTCCTGGTTCCTGGTTCTTCGTTCCTGGTCACCTCTTGTTCCCAGGCTGGAGCCTGGGAACAAGAAAAAGAAAGAAAAAAAATCCCTGCTTGCATATTAATGGGGACAGGCACCCCGG
>PWSL01000023.1 GCA_003563255.1 Desulfonatronospira sp.
ACAGGCTGTCTTTTTTTGATAATTCTGTTCTGCACTTCATTGAATTCGTTAACGTTAAATCCAATCTGGAAGTCTACAAGTATTCCTATCATTACCAGGATGAAAAAGGAGACCTTATCTTTCGTTACGATATGGCTCCACATCATAGAGAAATCCTGACTTTTCCGCATCATAAGCACACTATGGACAATTTGGTCATTGCTTCGAATCAGCCGGACTTGGCTCAAGTACTGCAAGAGATTGAAGATATGATCTTGGATTAACACCCGAATTGACGAATTTTAGCATTATATAACAGATTTCGGCCATTTTTTCGGATTAGGCCGGACTCGCTGCACGCGCCGGCATTGGATGCTACCCGGAGAAAGCAAAAGTCATGCTCTTCATAGGCAGGATCAATTTTTATGCAAAACTTCCTGTTTGAAAATCGTCTCTTATTAAAAAAACAGGGAGGTATTATTATGTTTGCAATGATGTCCAAAATCTGCTGGAGTGCGGCATTGATGCTGTTAGTGTTGTCCCTGATGCTGGTTGCCGTAAGCATGATTGATCTGCATGATCTTGAGCCGCTGGTTCATTCGGTCCAGGCAGGCGGGCAATATATGATAACCCGGGCTCAGGAACTGATTGGGCAGCCAGGCTTACTTAATACAGGTTAAACAGCCATAAAACTTAATTGTTGTAAGTATCATAAGCAAGTCAAGGAGTACAAAATGAAAAAGACTATTGTGATTTTAATGTTCTGCATTGTGTATTTCTGGACAGTTAATGCCTACGGTGACTGGTGGGCGGAAGCTGATGCAGGCAATGAGCTGGATCAGCGCATGGTAAGCCCGAGCGAGAACAGGCTGGCTCCACCCTCATCAGCTGTCCGTGTGAACTGGGTTGACGAGTATGTCGAGGTCATGGCCGGGGGCACTGCAGACCCTGACAGGGTAATCAGTGAAGCCCATGCTGTCTCTGTAGCTACCAAGACAGCCAGGCACCTGGCTTATGAAAAACTGGCCGAGACCATAAGCGGAATCAATATTACCTCTGATGCTGTATATAATCGGGAATTGATGATTGATTCCAACCTGCAGACCAGCGTTGAGGCACTGATCCGGGGGGCTCAGGTGGTGGAAGAACGGCATGACCGCCTGCACGACGGTTCCATCTGGGCTCAGGTGCGCCTTGGAATTCATCTTCAAGGCGAAGGCAACAGCCTGATGGCTAGTTCAAAGCCCTGGATGCAAACCAATCTGAGCCCGGAAGCTCAGGTAACAATTGAAGATCCTGCGCGTAAAGCAGTTGAAAAACTGGCAGAAGGGCAGCCTGAGGCTGTTCAGGAGGAAATCACAGGTATCATAATAGATGCCGGCGGAATGGAAGTTAAGCCGGCCATGGCTCCTGCAATTTACAGCCGGAACGGGACCTTGATTTATGGTTTTCATAATGTGGATGAGGACTATGTAGTACAGCACGGTCTGGCTGGGTATGCTCAGAGTGTGGAGGATGCAAAGAACATGTCCAGAGTCGGTGACAATCCCCTGGTGGTGAAAGCGGATTCTGTCCGGGGAAACAACTCGTGTGATGTGGTGCTTACCAATGAAGATGCCGCCAGAATAAGTGCCGCTTCTATGGAAAAGCCGTTCCTGCAGGAATGCCGGGTGGTTTTTGTTGTTAATTAGATTTCAGCATCTAAAAAAGGATTTAATTCTGCAATTATGTCTTATTCTGGAAAACCCGGGCTGGTTCTGCCTGCAGTAATAAAGACTGCTGCCGGTAGATGGTCAGCATGCTTTTTTCTAGTGCTTTTATTTTTTAGTCCTTTTTCTGTTTTGGCTGATTCCAGAACTGTTGTAGTCCAGGGGCAGGCCCCAATCATTTCCGGTGATACCGTGCAGGCCAGGGATGAGGCATTGGCTGATGCCAGGATCAGGGCAGTTGAACAGGTGGCAGGAGTGGAAATCGAGGCCAGTTCGGTACTGGGTTATGAACTTATGCTGGAAAGCAGCACTTCAATCAGAAGCAGAGGGTTCATTCACCGGGAAAAAGTGCTTTTGGAGCATGAAGATGAACACGGACTTTATCATGTCAAGCTGGAAGCCGAGGTTTCCCCTGCCGAAGCTCAGAAAAGGCTTATGAAGCTTTTACGTCAGGACCGGATTCTGATCCTGCTGCAAGAGAACAACCTGGGCCAGGATGAAACTGTCTCCCCTCTTGAAAACAGGCTGGTCCAGGAGTTGAACAGCATGGGGTACAAAAATCTTTTCAGCGTAAATCCACAATCAACACCGGCGGGACATAAAGACTTTCAGGATATAGAGTTTTCCAGTGTCCAGGATCTGGCCTTGCAGCACATGGCGGATATCGTAATCCTGGGAGAGCTCACCTCGGAGTCGTCATCCCGGCTGGGGGAAGATTTTTATTCTGCCCATGCTCAGGGATGGGTACGGGCTTATCTGGTATCAGAAGAGAAAGTGCTTGCTTCGGAGCATTTTCAAGGAATAAGAGGGTATGGTCCCGGCATGGAACAGGCAGGCAGGGACTCTTTAAACAATGCAGCCCATAAACTGAGCAGGCATGTTCTGGAGGAAATTGTTCCCAGATCCATAAGACGCCTGGAGGTTGTCTTCTACGGCCTGGATAATTTTTCGGAATATAAGAGGCAAAAAAGGCTGCTCTCTCTTATGCGCTGGGTTCAGAATGTTAAGAGCCAGCGTTTCCACCAGGCCAAGACTGTTTTTGAGGTGGATTTTTCCGAAAATCCGGAAATCCTGGCCTCCAGGCTGGATCTTCTGCCCGGTCTTGTGGTCGAGAGTTTCGATTCCCGGAAAATCGAGGTGAATGTATCCGGGCAGTGATTACAACCTGCAGCTAAAACTCATTCTTCGGTTCTGAGCTTATTTTCCTTTCTCTATATTTTTCAAATCTGTAAAACCGGGGGACATATCTTGAAAAAGATTTTGCTTGCTGCACTTGTTGTTTTAGGGGCAATGGTTTCTGTTTCCCACGGCAAAAACACCATTGACGGTTCCTCCCAGGATGCACTGAAAAAATCCATAGACAGGATTGCCGATGAACTGGAGCGCGATCACAGAAAAGATTTCAACGAGGCGGTAATTGTCTGGTATATCAAGGCAATCCATTCTGCAGCCATGGACTACAAAGAAGATCACGGTCGCCCCCCTGAGGATGAGGACCTGGATGATGCAGCCATCTTCTTGATTGCCGCCGGATATCTTGACGGCATGGCTGAGCAGGAGGTTATTGAAGAGGCTCATGCTATTGATGAGGATGAGCTTATCCAGGAGCTTGAAGACATGGGTCTTTCCCATCCCCTTGATTTGAGAATGGACCTTGGTGGTTTGATAAGAATGTTCGGATTCTTCTTTTGAGTTTGAAACACCATCCAAGGAACTTGAATATGTTCAAACAACCCGGCGGACTTTTATGAACAGTCCCTCAAAGCATGCCCTCGATTTTTTTTCCGTGGACAACAGCAGGGAACTTACTCCCCAGTTGCTTTTTTCAGGATGCTTCGAAAGGTTCGTCCAATTTTTGTGCAACCTGGTTTTGGCCAGGATGAACAAAAATTCTCCGCCTCCAGGAACATCT
>PWSL01000168.1 GCA_003563255.1 Desulfonatronospira sp.
TAGAAGCTGAAGCTAAATTGGCAATCCAAGAAGAAATCAGAAAGGGGGCTCTTAAGCTCATTTGGTCGTACATATTGGACTATGAAAACAATAAGAATCCTTTCCGGGAAAGAAGAGATCAAATCTCCAAATGGCGAAAGCACTCAACAGAAGAGATCGTTGAAAATAAAAAATTGCTTGATCTAGCGAGAATTCTTCGAGGACATGGAATAAAAACAATAGATACGCTGCACATCGCAAGCGCCATCTATGCTGGAGCAGATTACTTTTTGACTACTGATGTCGGAATTCTAAAAAAAGCTACACTTATTGGAGATACACATGTCACTGACCCAATTGGGTTTATTAAAGAGGTGTTGATATGATCAATGATACAGAAATTAAGGAAAAAGGTTTTCAGATACTAGCACAATATCTTGGTGATGTTGAGGCAGAACGATTTATTGCCCTTATCCAGCGAGAATCATTTGATTACACCAAATGGCGGCAAGGCATTGACGAAGAGTTGAGTATAGAAGAGATCAGTCGCAAGGCAATGGATTGGAGAAACAAAAACACCGAAAAAGGCTATTAATGCGTATTCCACGGCAAAACGGACAGCATTCCATGTTTATGATGGACAGCCATTCCACGGCAAGGTTGAAAATGTCACAATAACCAACAGGGACATTATGTTGCCAGTTCCCCACTATAGGCAGCTTTACCCCGCCTGTTTTTTTGGTTTTGATTTTTCAAGTACCCCGCATACCCCGCCCTGATTGAATGCCCTAAGGGAAGTTCCGGCTCAACAGGATGAATTCTGCCCAACTCCAACCCCTAATTTACCCATTCTACGTCAAACGCAAAGTGTGTAACTTAACCCACTTTTTACCCGTTTTGCGTCAAACGCAAAATGTGTAAGTTATACCGCTTTTTACCCATTTTACGCTTGACGCAAAGTGTGTAACTTACGGCTTATTTTACACACTTTTTGCAAGAGAAGTTTTGCCGGCCGGACCAAGCCAGGAAAAGCCAATGATATCTGAAACCGCTGATTGCATTTATTTCCTTTGGCCAAAAAAGGATTGTTTACAAAATTTTTATAATATTCCTTAAAAGGCGACTTTTTCAACGTATGCCTTCCTATTTCAGTTTACAGCAGGAGCCATGTTGTTTTATGGAGTTTTTAACATAAACTTACAGTATGCCTATTACCTGATCAAGCCAATGCTGCCCAGGTTTGTGCAGATTGCTCTGCGCAGACGTCTGTCCAAGTACCGACTTTCCCGGGCTGGAGATGTCTGGCCTGTTCTTGAATCTGCGGCCAGGCTGCCTGAGGATTGGGCCGGCTGGCCTGAAAACAAGCGTTTTGCCTTTATTTTGATCTATGACATAAAAACGGTAGCATTGCGCGTTTTTTTAAAACTGAAAGCTTGGCACGGGTACTGTCCCCGGCTTTGCTAAGTTCTGGAGAGGACGGATGTCCGATGTCTGATGTCCGATGTCGGAGGGGGAAGTTTTTTGATCACTCAAGATATTCTGAAATGGTATCTGTTTAGCGCTTTTAAGGAAAGCAGGGACAGGCACCCCCGCACTTATTTTTCTGAAGGATGATTGGCATGTTTAAAATTAGTGCGGGGGGAGCCAGGCCCCCTCCGTGTATGCCGCCGGGCAGGAAGCCGTGCCACATGCAAAGCGCTAAACAGATACCTGAAATGAAATTCTGACCATTGGAAAAATTGAAAAGCACCTTGAACATTCAACAGTGCAAGAGGTCATGTATGCAAACAATTAAAGTAAAGTATCATGATGGGGTATTTGTCCCTATGGAACCGGTCAATATCGGACCTGATTATGAGGCTGTTGTCGTTGTCAGCCATACGGAAGCCCCTGATCGTGAAAAGTCTGCAGAGTATTATCAAGGCGAGGCTAAAAGATACTTTGAGAAACATTTTCCGGATCTGAAAGCAAGCGAAAAAATTCTTGAGCTGGTAGGTGCTCTTCAGGGACAGGCAGGCACTCTGGATAAAGCTGAGTACCATGAATATCTTGGGAGGAAATACAGGTGATTCAGGTACTTTTTGATATAGACGTATTGTTGGACATATTGGAACCCAGAGAACAATTTTATTTAGACAGCTTTTGTGTCTTGAGCTTATGTGATTCCGGTCAGGTTCAGGGATGGATTTGCGCTGACTCCCATTCCACAATACATTATTTTTTAAGAAAAAATCTGGGTGAATTTGATGCCCGAAAAAAAATTGTACAAAATCTACAGTCATTATCAGTAATTCCAATTCGAGATCTTACTCTGCAAAAGTCTTTTGAATCAACAATGCCTGATTTTGAGGACAATTTAAAGATGTTCTCAGCTGAACTGCATCATATTGATTTTATTATAACTAGAAACATCAAACATTATAAAAAGTCTCCAGTTGCGGCACTGACACCCAGTGAATTCATCAGGCAAGATCAAGCAGGTCTTTTGTCTGCAAAGACTGAAAATGTCCCCTTCATGGACCTGGGGGCCCAGTATCACCAGATTTACAATGAAATCGACGACAGGATCACGAACGTCATCTCCAGGAGCGCCTTTATTCTGGGCAATTATGTTGAAGACTTTGAAAAGGAGTTTGCTTTGGCCCAGGAGGCCAGGTACTGCATCGGTGTCTCCAGCGGCACCGACGCCCTGCACCTGGCCCTCATGTCCCTGGATATCGGCCCGGGGGACGCTGTCTTTTTGCCGGCAAACACCTTTTTCGCCACTGCCGAGGCCGTGGCTTTGACCGGGGCTGTGCCCGTGTTTGTAGACATGGATCCCATGACCTTCAACATGGACCCGGATTGTCTGGAGAAAGCCATACAGGAGACAGGAGTCAGAGGTCAGAAGTCGGAGGTCGGAGGTCGGACATCCGATCTCCGGCCACGGGCCATCCTCCCCGTCCACCTCTACGGCCAGTCCGCGGATATGGACCGGATCATGGCTGTGGCCGCAAAATACGGCCTGGTGGTTGTGGAAGACTGCGCTCAGTCCCATCTGGCTGACTGGCAGGGCATAAAGACAGGCAATTTTGGCGAGTTCGGCGCATTCAGCTTTTATCCCGGCAAGAACCTGGGCGCCTTCGGCGAGGCCGGGGCGGTAATCACCAACAGTCAGGATCTCTATGACAAGGCCAGAAGCATGCGCGCCCATGGAGAAAGCAGGCGCTATCATCACCAGTACATGGGGCACAATTATCGCATGGAAAACATTCAGGGCGCGGTGCTTGGTACCAAGCTCAAATATCTGCCTGATTGGACCAGGCAGAGGCAGGAACATGCTGCTCTGTACAATGAACTCCTGAAAGACATTCGAGAGATCCGGACCCCGGGTATTGATGGCCAGGCCGGACATGTGTTTCATCTCTATGTCATCCGGGCCGGTGACCGGGACGCATTGCAGGCCCATCTGCAGGGCAGAGGCGTATCCACGGGCCTGCACTATCCAGTGCCTTTGCATCTTCAAACGGCCTGCGCCGGACTGGGATACAAAGAGGGGGATTTCCCCGCGGCAGAGCAGGCAGCCCGGGAAATCCTGTCCCTGCCCATGTTTCCGGAGCTGAGAAGAGAGCAGGTGGA
>PWSL01000283.1 GCA_003563255.1 Desulfonatronospira sp.
CAAGCCCGAAGGGCATTAAACTGGGAGCCAGGACAAAAATGATTTTCTCTTCATCAATCTCTTAATCTATGCCTGCCACGCGTCTTTGGCGTGGTTAATCCTGTCAAAAAAGCTCTTTTCTTTATTGGGTTGCGGGCAAAGCCCGCGTTAGTTCCCTCATGTGGCTATGCCTGGAATTACTGATTTTGCTGCTATGAGGATAGCCAAGAGTTGGACCGCATTTTTCAAGCAGCCTGACTGAGGCGTCAACAGAAATCTGCTCTTCTTCGGATAAAGTATCCCACCAAAATCCGAACTCATCTGTGTACTCAACTTCCCATGTCATGGGTTGTTTATAACTCTTGACTTACATTCCGTCAATGGAATATTTCTTGTTTTTTCTGCATAATATATCACATTTCCAATCCAAGCCCTCTCACGTTCGTTCTATGCGCTTATACGCACTTTTAATATCTGATTCATCAAAAAGTACCCCTGAATGACTGTTGTGATGTCTGTTTCGGTCCTCGGCGTGAAATGCAAACATAATCCCGCTTTCCTCCCTGACCTGCTTGTAAACCTCTACAAGGCCGGACAGAATATCCGCAAAGGACATGTCCCGAGCCAGGGTAAAATCAAGGTCTTCAGAGAACCGGTAATCATGGAAGTAACAACGCTTGAGCGCTGTACCGCCCTTAAAGATCAAATTCTCATCCAGGGAAGACCTGGACAAACCGATGAGAAACCAGGCTTGCCCGGTTCAATTGACGAAGTCACAGCGCAGTTTATCCCGTGAAACAGTCCCTTGGGACTCCCCAAAGGGGGTTTCACTGGGACGGATTTCACTGGGTGTGATCTGTGGGCAGTAGTCTTTTTCTTAAAAAATAAGTGCGGAACATTTACAGTGCCAAGTGCTGAACCCCCGTCATGGCTCACATTTTTCTTGTTATTTATGACAGGGTATGAGGAGTAAGCGCCTAAAATGGCCTCCGCCAGTTGACCTGTATTTGGCCCCTGATTGCAATCAGAGCCACATGTCTGCTCTATCAAATTGAGGTTTCAAAGGATTCCTCGGTCAACCCAACCCTTCTTGAATGACAATTTGAGACTCCATCGCCCTTCATCACCACCCGAAACTGAAGCCGTACTCCAAATCCCTTTTCCTTCCTCGTTCTTCTTTCGCCGCCTTTCAATTCCAGCATCCCAGCATTCCTCCTTCAGGTTTCAGGTCTGCCCGGTGAAACCGAGACCCCCTTGGGATGTTTCACCCGGGTCTCCTCCCTAAGCCCTCTCTTTTTGCCTTCCCACCAGCCATATGCAAATCATTTTGTCTGGATCATATCCACCAGGGCGGAGAAAAAATCTGCCGACCAGACTTCCAGCTTTGAACTGTCCTTTACAAAAGGGAGAACATCTCGCCTGGCAGCCTGGATATCGAGTTCGGCAATGGCAAGGTGAAGCATGGCCTTCCATTCCTCTCTGGAGATGGGATATTCCTTGGTCCAATGCCCGGCCTGGCGCATCCGGGAACTCAGATGGTCCAGATTCAGCGGGGTTTCTTGCCCGGTCAGCCAGACCAGGTCGTACCAGTCCCTGCCCTTGACTCGCCCTCCCCATTTCCGGAAAAGCACGGCATGCATTTTCCCGGCAAACAGATCTCCGAGCGAGTAAACCCGCACACTGAAGGGCACAGGATGGAGAATATAGCGGATCTCGGTGGCAAACCCGGCAGGGGGGTCCGTGTCCAGTTCAAACTTGACCTTGAGCAATTGATTGGCCGGCGCCTGTCCGGCCAGGCGCTCAGACAGTCCAATGCGCAGTCGGTGTACACGGGTATTGGATTTGATAAAAGCTGCCGCAATGGGACTGTCTGTTTTCTCTTTTTCAGTGATTTCCGCTTCAAATCCAAAGGCCTCCAGTTCCCTGCGCAGGGCCTGAAAATATGACTGAAGGCGAAAGTTGGGCATCGGGGACAGCAAAGAGAAGTCAAGATCCTCTGAGAAGCGGTCCAGGCCGTACAAAAGCCTGAGGGCCGTGCCCCCGTAAAAGGCTGCATGCTCGAAAAACTTTGCCCGCCAGAGACCCAACAGGCAAATGCTCTGGATGACTTCCTTGAGCGCTGTATCGTATTCATCCAGACTCCGTGGATCAAACCGCTCGATCATCTGCAAAATCACGTCTTTCATGAGTACTCCCTGGCCAGTTCAGATAATGACTTCAGGGACACCCTGTTTTCAACGGCAGCCAATTCCTGAAAAAAACCAACATCCATGCCGCGAAAATCTTCCTGCTCAATGCGCAGATCAGCAAACAGAAATACCCGCAGATCGTCCAGGTCCCTGAACCCTCTGGAAAAATACACCTTGTCCGCGATCGCTTTTTCAGGGCTGGCCAGAAGAAAACCCCGGCCATCATCCAGAGTCTGAGAGAGTATCCCAAGGCTATAATACCCCAGTTTTACCTGCTGATACGAAAAATTTCCCACAGCTGTAGCAAACAACTTCGACTTATGCATCGTAACCGACGTGACAGTCTCAACTCGTTCAGGAATGAGCTGATGCCGGGACAAGGCGTATTCCAGGGAAACATAGGAAGGGCCGTAGAGTTGGTTGCCCAGTATTTCTCGACAGACTCCGGGAGTCTTGCGCAGGATCGGGCCAAGAACATAGAATCCCTTCTTGATCCGGATGATATCTCCCCGACGCAAAAGCTTGCTCACCTTGTCCCTGGGACGCTTGTACTCCTGCAAAGCCCCCATCAATGCCAGGTAATCAAACTCAGTGGCCGGAAGGCGTGTGACCCACTTTGCTATATCCATTATGTCGACAATTAATCGACTTACTGGGTGCATGTCAAGTATGTATTTTTATCTGAAAATGGGAACTTAAGAGGCAGCTCAAGTATATTCCTTTGCCTTTCGACCATCTCTTCCCTCAGGTCTCAGGCCTGCCCAGCCTGCCGGGTTAAATCCGTTCTCTTGTTTAACTTGGTGAAACCGGAGCCCCCCTTGGGGTGTTTTACCTGGGCTTCATCCCTCAGCCCTCTCTTACACCACCCCCATATACTCCCTCGCCGCCTTCTCAAAGGTGAAATCCTCGGCCCGGGTCTTGAGCATTTCGGGGGCGACGCGGAATGTGCTGTTGAGACTGCTAAGCATGGCCTGGGCCAGGGCTGTGGGGTTATCAACGGCACGAGCTGACCATATTGGCCATCTTCCAGGATCTCCGCCGGGCCGCTGGGGCAGTCCGTGGCCACGATCTGGGTGCCGCAGGCCAGGGCTTCGATAAGCACGTTGCCCAGGCCTTCGTGCCGGGAGGGCAGGACCAGCAACGTCGCCTCGCGCATCCAGGGCAGGGGGTTGTCCTGGAACCCCGGGAAATGCACCCGACCGGCCAGCCCCAGTTCCCAGATCATGGATTCCAGCCTCGGCCTGAGCGGACCGTCGCCCAGCAGGACCAGGTGCGCTGCGGTCTTGCCCGCGATCCATTTCCAGCATGGCTGAATGTGTATAACTTAGGCGCTTAGCACAAATTTCAAACCAACATGTTGGTTGCTAAAATCGGTTCCTGGTTACCTCTCGTTCCCAGGCTCCAGCCGCTCCCCTCTCGTTCCCA
>PWSL01000278.1 GCA_003563255.1 Desulfonatronospira sp.
GCGAAACTTCAAAAATTTACAACCTGTCTCAATTGGGGACAGGCACTTTTGCCGTTTGATAACTTGCAATTGAACAAAAAATCAGGCGGCAAAAGAGCCAGTCCCCGGAGGTCAATATATATGTTTCGCTGTAGTGTTATGTGAGCTGCGATAACTCTCATAACCATGGGCAATACTGTTGCATGTTTATCCATTTATCTAAAAAACTGGATTCCGGCTTTCGCCGGAATGACGAATACAATGGGCCATTCTCGTAAAGTTAGCGCCTATGAGGCCTGCCCCCTGCTTTCCAAAATAACAAGCTTCGATGTAGGAACGATTATTTACACTTTTTTTGTTCAGCATTCAAGCCCAAAAATACACGCCTACAGGCACACCATCCTGTTTCAGGCCGGTCCTTTTTATCCAGAGGTATCTGTTTAACCTTATTTTATCCGGAATTCCGGGGTCATCTTCCGGCACCGCCGGCCTTTGTCCGGCTTTTGACCTCCAGCCTTCTTTGCCTGGCCAGTTCCCTCATATCAGCCACTTCATCCGTCTCATCTACAATCTCCTTGCCCAGAATCTCTTCCATGACATCTTCCAGGGTTACCAGCCCGGCTATGCCGCCATATTCGTCCAGCACCATAAACAGGTGCACCCTGGCATTCAGGCATTTGATGAGCAGACGGTCCAGACTCATTGTTTCCACCACAAAATCAACCTGCCGCATGAGGTTTTCCAGCTTGATGTGGTCCTGGTCATTGGCCAAAGCTTCCAGGACCTGGCTGCGGTTGACAATGCCCACCACATCCTCCGGATCATCTCCTTCGTAGACTGGTATACGACTGTGGGGCCAGTATGTCTTGTAACCCCGGGCCTCTGAAACGCTCATCCTGGCAGGCAGGGAAAAAATCACCATCCTGGGGGTCATTATATCCTTGACCATTTTCTTGTCCAGGGAAAGAATATTTTGAATGGTCAGTTCTTCGTAAGGCTTTATGACTCCGGACCTGCGGGTCAGGCTTATCATGGCCAGCAGGTCCTCTTCCGAGGTGGTGGGACCGGGCTTTTTTCTCTCGATAAATCCCACCAGATATCTGCACACTACTATAGCCGGTTTGAGCAGCCACACCAGCACTACCAGGGGCTTGGCCAGCCTCGGGGCAATGCTTCTGTTGTAAGCCACCCCCATGGTTTTAGGAATTATTTCAGAGAATATAAGTATTGTCAGGGTAAAGACAATGGAAAAATAGATGAGATTGTGCGCCCCCAGCACACTGGCTGCAGCTGCTCCGGCTATAGCGGCCCCGGCAGTGTTGGCCAGAGTGTTCAGGGTCAAAATGGCGGTTATAGGCTGGTCTATCCTGGAGCGCAGGATATAAAGGAGTTGCCCGCTTTTTTTCTTTTCCTTACGAAGCCTTTCAATGTAGCTCCAGGGCACGGAATAAAGCGAAGCCTCGGCTATCGAGCAAAAGGCGGAGATGATCACCGCCAGGGAGAAGGCAATTATTAGCTCCCACATATTTCACTAATCCGCTAACACAAGGATTGACTGGAGGCAAGCATAAACATTAAAGACTCGTATCTGTTCAGCACTTTCCAGTAGGGGCATGGGGACTGTCCCCTGCTGAATAAAAAACGTATACAGATATCACTACAGCGACACTTTGTGTTAATTTTTGCCTCGGCCACTGGGAACAGGCACCCGGCACTTATTTTCCTAAGGAAGACTTACCACTACAGCGAAACTTATGATTGACCTCCGGGGACTGGCTCTCCCCGCACTTATTTTTTCCAATAAAACCAAGATCATTTTTAATAAAAATAAGTGCGGGGGTGCCTGTCCCCAGTTTAGGCAGGTTGAAAAGTTTTATAAGTTTCGCTGTAGTGTTACGGATTATTATAATAAATGCGGGCAGCCAGTCCCCTTCGAGTTCAAATAAAGTGTCGCTGTAGCGATATCAGAAAAACAATTCAACCCTGCCGGGTAAGAGCATCCTTGGACATCAAAAATATTTTTCTGGACCGGGACGGGACCATTATAGAGGATAGACACTACCTCTGCCACCCCCGAGAAATCCGGTTTCTGCCTGGAGCTGTTTTGGCCATGCAGACCATGACACAGGCCGGGTGCAGGCTTTTTGTGGTCACCAACCAAAGCGGCATAGGCCGGGGATACTTCAGTCTTACAGACTACCAGCGAGTACATGAAAGGCTTTTGGAACTGCTCGCAGTCAGGGGCGTTCAAATCCAGGACAGCGCCTTCTGCCCTCACGCCCCGGAGAAAGGGTGCTCCTGTCGTAAGCCGGGTACCGGCATGTGGGAAAAACTATGCGCCAGGCATGGACTCCTGGCGCGGGAATCAGTCATGCTCGGGGACAAAAAAGATGATATATTATTCGGGCAGGCCTGCGGTTTTAGAGCATCTATGCTGCTTTGCACCGGAAAAGGCCGAAAAACCCTGGCCCAGCTTGGCTTGGAACCAACCCTCAGCCAGTGGTCTGAGCCCTGCAGCCGGGCATTACCCGGCATCCCCGCTGCTGTTGCCCGGGACCTGCCGGCGGCCTGGAGCTGGCTGCAGCAAAGATATGCAAACGCCTCTCTTGGGCATGCGTGCAATTCAGCAGGTGAACCTTGAACTTCAAAAATATCGGAATCTGGCAGACCGCCTTTTTAGGGGATGCGGTACTGACCCTGCCCCTGCTTCATAACCTGTCCCTGGCCTTTCCACAGGCCCGGTTGAGCTTTTTTGTGCGCAAGGGGCTTGGCCCTCTTTTTGAGCCGGACCCAGGCCTTGAAGTGCTGGAAGTAGACAAGTACGGACGGGACAGGGGGCCGGGGGGCATGCTTCGCCTGGCCGCCAGGATCAGAAGCGCCGGCTTTGACCTCTGGGTATCCCCCCACGCAAGTTTCAGAAGCGCAGCCCTGGCTGTTTCATCCGGTGCCGGGACACGCATCGGCTACGACTCCCCCTGGTTCAATCGCCGGGCTTACACCTGCACTGTCAGCAGGCGCTTTGAAGAGCTGGATGAGATTGAACGGATCCTGCAGCTGCTAAAGCCCCTGAATATCGCCTGTACTCAGAGCCGGCCCAGGCTCCACCTGGATCCCTTGGCCGCGGAAAACGCCAGGGAATTCTGGCGGGAGTACATCACCGGCCCGGTTCTGGGGGTGCATCCGGGGGCCGCCTGGGCCACCAAAAAATGGTCCGGAAGGAACTATGCAGCCGTCATAGACATGCTGCATGCTAAACTGGGCATTCAGGTCATGCTTTTTGCAGGTCCCGGCGAGGAAGAGACGGCCCGGGGAATTGCAGACCTGGTCCGACGTCCGGATTTGTTGATCAACCTCTCTGGAAGGCTGGATCTGCCCAGCCTGGCAGCCTTTCTGAGAAAGCTGGACTGTTACCTGTGCAACGATTCCGGGCCCATGCACCTGGCCTGGGTGCAAATGACCCCTGTGGTGGCCCTTTTTGGACCCACCACCAGAAAACTGGGGTTTTTTCCCAGGGGAGAGCACTCGACCGTGCTTGAAACCGACCTTGAATGCAGGCCCTGCGGACTGCATGGTCCCAGGGCATGTCCCCGGGAACACCATCGCTGCATGCAGGATATCACCCCTGAAAGGGTGTTTTACGCTTTGAAGGAAAAACTTCGTGACTGCTGATTTTTCAGAAACCTGTCTGGTTGTCCGCCTGGGCTCCATGGGAGACGTGGTGCTGACCACCGGGGTTCTCAAGTCCTGGCATGCCCGGTACGGGACCAGGTTTATCTTTATTACCAAAAAGCCCTTTGCCCCTGTCCTGCAAAACCACCCCGCTGTCAGTGAAATCATCCCTGTCTCAAAGCAGGACCTGACAACTCCGGGCTGGTTCAGTTTCTGCCGCCGGCTGGGGCACCGCCTGGGTCACCTGCAGCTTGTGGACCTGCATGCCAGTCTGCGCTCCAGGATCCTAGGCCTGATGTGGCCTTCCAGGACCCGTGTCTATCCTAAAATGGCCCTGCAGCGGCGTTTATACAGCCTCAGCAGGGGCAGGTTCTTCAGGCGAAGCCTTCTGGAAACTGACGTTCCCGGACGCTATTTCAAGGCCCTTTGCCCTTACAGGTCCGGATCGGACCGTCTCGAACCATGCATTTACCTGGAACCCGCGGAAAAAGCCCGCGGTAGAAGGCTTTTGGCCGGTAGCGCAATCATGGTCAACAACTCCTCCAGCCCCGGAAAACCCCTTATAGCCCTGCATCCCTACGCCACGCATCCTGCCAAGGCCTGGCCCACGGACCACTGGCTGAGCCTGATTACCCTGCTGGAGGATCACGGCATGGAATGGATTGTTCTGGGCAGGGAAAGATACAGACTGTTGCCGGACAGTTCCCGGGATCTTACTTCCCGGACTGATATCCGGCAGACATGTGCCCTTCTCAAGCATTGCTCCGCCCTTGTAACCGGGGATTCCGGCCCTATGCATCTGGCCCGGGCGGTAAATACCCCCCTGGTGGCCATGTTCGGCCCCACAACCCGGGAATGGGGTTTTTTTCCCACAGGCGAAAAAAACATTGTCCTGCAAACCCGCCTGCCCTGCCGGCCCTGCTCCCTGCACGGCCGCATGAGCAGGCCCTGCCCCGCTGAATGCATGACAAGCATCACACCCCGGGAAGTCCTTTCAGCCCTGCAAAACCTCCAGCTCTGATTCAGGCTGTTTTGGCGGTAATACCGGCTTCCAGCGCTGCAGCCGGACCTGTTCAGTCCCGGAATCCGGCCTGGGGTCGGTCCCCAGGCCGGACTGCCGGTCTAAATCTTGAGCCCCCCTGCATAGTGTAACCATTCAGGGGGATCCTCGGTGGTTACCCTGAAATGAATCCTTTCCAGGCATCAGGTCCGGGGCTGAAAAAAGGAGTCCCTGCGTACCGGTATCATTCCGGCTGCCTGGATGTGATGCTGCAGTTGCTCTATGCCAAGGCCCCTGGGGGTATCCGCCCCTGCGGCGTGGCCCACCTTTTCCTCCACGAGGGTCCCGTCAAAATCATCCGCCCCGTACCAGAGTCCCAGCTGGGCGGCCTTGATACCGCAAAAAACCCAGTAAGCCTTGATATGCGGTATATTGTCCAGAAAAACCCTGGAAATAGCCCACATCTTGACCATGTCCAGTCCGTCGGGGCCTTCGGCCTGCAGATCGTTGCCGCCTGTCTGGTAAGGCAGGGGAATAAAACATAAAAAACCGCCGCTTCTGTCCTGCAGATCCCGCAGGGCCTGCAGGTGATCCAGGCGATCCTGCCAGGTCTCAATGTGACCGAATAACAGGGTGCAGTTTGTGGGTATATCCAGACTGTGGGCCAGCTCATGCACCTTAAGCCACTCTTCCCCGGAGAGTTTTTCCGGGCAGAGTTTACTGCGCAGGTGCGGGGAAAAGACCTCGGCCCCGCCTCCTGGCAGAGCATCAAGGCCTGCCTGTGTGAACTCGGTTAAAACCTGTTTTCTCGTCTTTTTATACTTTTGGGCCAGAAAAGCTATTTCCACCGCGGTGAAGGCCTTGATGTGCACCCCGGGTCTGGCCTCCTTGATGGCAGCCAGCATCTCCAGATAATAATCATAAGGTAGATCCGGGTTCAATCCGCCTACCACATGCACTTCCTCGACAGGCTCGTGCAGCCGGCATTTTATGGCCTCCCTGACCTCTTCCACCATCATGACATAAGAGCCTTCCTCTCCTTTCCTCTTGCTGTAGGCGCAGAAGCGGCAGTCATTGACGCAGATGTTTGTATAGTTCAGGTGCTGGTTGTATACAAAAAAGGCCTGCTGCCCGAAAAGCCTGGTGCGTACCTCCAGGGCCGCCTGCCCCAGCTGGTGCACACCTGCGGAGTCCGCCAGAATCAGAGCCTCTGCCCTGGTGATGCGCTCCCCTGCCCCGGCCTTCTCTAAAGCCTGGTGCATATCACTCATAGGAAAAAACCCACCTTGGCCCGATGAGATCCTCCCCCAGGGAGAACTCGCTCAAGATCCTGCGCAGGATGGAGATCCTCTCCTCCGGTCCTTCCAGCTGCTTGGCGTCCCTGGGCAACTGGACCTTTTCGCAGAGTATGTCCAGGGCCCGGCTCATACCTCCGAGTTCATCCACCAGACCGGCATCAAAGGCCTGCCTTCCGGTCATGGCCCGTCCGTCAGCCAGCTGGGAAACCCTTTGTTCGTCCATGCCCCTGGCCTGGGCCACGTCCATTACAAACTGCTCATGCATATCGTCCACCAGGCCCTGGAAGTATTCTCTCTCCTCGTCGGTCATGGGGCGGGCTACGGTCCCGGCATCCTTGAACTCACCGCTGAAGACCGTCTGATCCTGGATGCCAAGCTTTTGCAGAAGCTCCTGGATATTGGTCAGGGTAGCCTTGACCCCGATACTGGCGGTCAGGGTTCCCGGATTGGCCACTATCACGCCGGCGGGACTGGCGACGTAGTATCCTCCCGAGGCCGCCACAGCCCCCAAAGAGGCCACCACCGGCTTCTTCCGGGCCAGTTCATATACAGCCCGGTAGACCTCCTGGGACGGGGCCACCACCCCTCCGGGGGAGTTGACTCTCAAGAGCACACCTTTTACGGAATCTTTTTCTTCCAGTTCCTGGATCCAGTCAACAATATCCCTGGAATCTGTAATAAGACCGCTGACGTTGACCACCCCGATCTTGGGCTGGGTTCTTAATTTTGGTCCGTCAAAAAAGAGAAAATTAAAAGCGGCCATGGCCAGCATGAATGTGACCACGGCCGCAATTATGAGCATGAAACCAAAAATCAGCGGATGTCTCTGACTGAATTTAGTCTTGCTTGTCTCCATCCCCTTCTTCCAGCTTCTGTCGAATTAGATCCCCTAAATTGCTGCCCGGGGCGGTAGTGCCGTTCTTACCGCGCTGCTCCGCCGGGGAACTTTTTTTCTCCTCCTCTTCCAGGTGCTGCTTGATGGACAGGCCCAGCCTGCGTTCATCAGCACTCACATGAATTACCTTGGCCTGGATTTCCTGGCCCTCGGTAAAGGATTCCTTGGGATTCTTTATTTTCTTGCGGCTCATTTCCGAGACATGTACCAGGCCCTCGATGCCTTCTTCCACCTCCACGAAAAGTCCGAAGTCGGTGATATTTGTGATCTTGCCGGTAACAGTCGTTCCCACCGGATAATGTTTGGGAACCTCGGCCCAGGGATCATCAGTGAGCTGCTTGATGCCCAGGGTGAACTTCTCATTGTCCTTGTCCACAGTCAGGACCTTGGCCCGGACCATGTCTCCGTTTTTAAAAAGCTCGGAGGGATGGCGTACCTTTTTGGTCCAGGACATGTCAGAGACATGAATCAGACCGTCTATGCCGTCCTCAATACCGATAAAAAGACCGAATTCGGTAATATTCTTCACCGGAGCTTCGAGTATGGTGCCCTCGGGATATTTTTCCGCGACAACGTCCCAGGGGTTGGGGCTGACCTGCTTCATGCCCAGGGAAATGCGCTTGCGGTCCGAATCTATGCCCAGCACCACCACATCCACGTCGTCCCCGGATTTTACCAGTTGGGATGGATGTCTGAGCTTCCTGGTCCAGGACATCTCAGAGATATGCACCAGGCCTTCCACACCGTCGTCCAGCTCTACGAAAGCACCGTAATCCGCCAGGTTGGTGACCTTGCCGGTCATCCTGGTACTTTCGGGGTATTTTTCCTCGATGTTTTCCCAGGGATCACTCACCAGCTGTTTAAGTCCCAGGGAGACCTTTTTTTCATCGGCGTCGAAGCCCAGCACCTTGAGATCCAGTTCATCCCCCAGCTGGACCATTTCCTTGGGATGGCGGATCCTTTTCCAGGACATGTCCGTGATGTGCAGCAGTCCGTCCAGGCCCCCCAGATCGATGAACACCCCGTATTCGGTGATATTCTTGACCTTGCCCTGGACCACCTGTCCTTCCTGGATGGTATCCAGAAGTTCCTGGCGCATGTTTTCACGCTCTTCCTCCAGGAGTACCCGTCGGGAAATTATAACATTGCTGCGCCTGCGATTGATCTTGAGGATACGAAAATCCATTTCCTGGCCCACCAGGGCGTCCATGTCCGGTACGGGCCTCAGGTCAACGTGGGAACCGGGCAGAAAGGCCTCCAGACCTTCCAGGTCTACGTTGTAGCCGCCCTTGATTCTCTTTAGAATCCGGCCCTGAATGGTGGTCTGGTTGTCCATGATGTCCTGCAGGTCATCCAGGAGCTTCACCCGCCTGGCCTTTTCTCTGGAAAGAGAAATGGCACCCTCGTTTTCGTCCTTCTGGGTGACAAAGACGTCTACCTTGTCGCCTTCTTTGACCTTCAGATTGCCTTCTGCGTCCAGAAACTCGGAAATGGGAATCTGGCCCTCTGACTTGAAATTGACATCCACAAGGACATAGTCCTTTTCCACTTTGACCACTTCACCAGTGACAATGCTGCCTTCCTGAACCTCGCCGAAATCCGCGTTAAGGTAATCCTCCAGCGCGGATTCGAAACTTACCTCGGCTTCAAAGTTGTCCTGCTGATCAGTGGTTTCGTTTGTGTTTTGCATATAAATCCCCCTAACACACGTAATAAATTTGTCGCTGATTAGCAGATACCAGAGGTATTGACAATAAAAATAATGATGTTTTATTAAATTTGATGCTGAAAATTCATGCCAGAGCCTCCAGGTCGTAGTCCAGACTCCTGGTGATTTCGGCCCGCACCGTTTTCCCCGGGGCGACACCGGGACCGCTTATGTAAGTGATCCCATCCACCTCCGGGGCCTGAAACCAGACCCTCCCCGTATAAAGCCCCGGCCATTCCGGGTGCGGGGCATCCACCAGGATGTCCATCATCTTTCCTGAAAAGCCCTTAAGGTGCTCTCGACTGTTTTTTCTTTGCTCCTGCATGACAAGCCTGCGCCTCTTATCCTGGATATCACCCGGCACCTGCCCTTCAAACGACGCCGCCCTGGTGCCTTCCTCGGGGTAAAAGGGAAACACCCCCAGGTGCTGTACCCGGGCCCGGCGCACAAAGTCCAGGAGAGCCTGGAAATGCTTTTCCTTCTCACCGGGATAGCCTGTTATCAGGGTGGTCCTGACAGCGGCCCCGGGAAAATATTCCCGGATACGCCCCAACACCTGCTCCGGGTCCTGTTGAAAGGGCCGGCCCATCTGCTTGAGGATATCCGGGTGGGCATGCTGCAAGGGAACGTCAAAATAGGGCACAAATGGAGGTCCGATCTCAGAAAGCTGTGCCAGCAGACTCCTGTCAAGCCCGGAGGGATAGAGATACATGACCCTCAGCCTCTCAAGCCCCTGTACTCTGCACAGTTCTCCGGCCAGGGCAGCCAGCCCACGCCTGTTTCCCAGGTCACGGCCGTAAGCGGTGCTGTCCTGGGAGACCAGCACCAGCTCCCGGACACCCAGGTCTGTAAGATGCCTGGCTTCCAGTACAAGCTCATCCAACGGCCTGGACTTGAGCCTGCCCCTGATAAAAGGAATGGTACAAAAAGCGCAGCGGTTGTTGCAGCCCTCGCTGATTTTTAAGTAGGCAAAGCTACTAAATGGTCCCTTCCTGGGCACCCCGCTTTGATCCGGCAGAACCAGGCCCAGCTTCTGCAGTATCCTGCCCGGAAGCTTATCCTGTTCACTGATGGGCACGAACAGGTCCGCCTCCGGGATTTGCCTGGCAAGCCCGGGGCCGTACCTGGACACCAGGCAGCCGGTCACCACCAGAAGCGGCTTTTGACTCAAGTCCTTGAGTGCCTGGGCTACCGAAAAAATTGTTTCCAGGGACTCTTCCACTGCCGGGCGGATAAAGGCGCAGGTGTTGATCAGCACCACATGGGCACCCTCTGGGTCTGCAGCAAAAGAAAAAGCATCACCCAGTCCGGCCAGTATATTCTCCGTATCCACCAGATTCTTGGGGCAGCCCAGGCTGTGGCTGTAAACCTTTATCATATTCACCTTGATTTTTTATACTACAGCGATACTTTGTGTAAATAATTTAGTGCGGGGGGTGCCTGTCCCCTGCTTTCCTTGAAAGGGCTGAAATTATACCCAGGATGATTCCTTGCACAAACAAGCTAAGTCAGCTATAATTCATTCGGTCTTGAACATAGGACCTGCAGCGCTCTTTTCGGTTATTCATATCAAACCCCGAAACCCTCAGGTGCCCCCATGAACTGGACACAAAAAGACCTGCTGGATATTGAATCCCTGTCTATTGAAGAAGTCAGGCATATCTTTTATACTTCCACCAGGTTCATGGAAATAAACTCCCGCAGCATCAAAAAAGTGCCTATCTTAAAGGGTAAAAGCGTTGTCCTTTTTTTTGCCGAACCCTCCACCCGCACCAAGACCTCCTTTGATATGGCCGCCAAACGCCTGTCTGCGGACAGCTTTTCCCTGGCAGCCACCGGCAGCAGTCTCAGCAAGGGCGAAAGCCTCAAGGACACCGTCATGACCCTGCAGGCCATGAAGCCAGACGCCATAGTCCTCAGGCATTCCCTGAGCGGCGCAGCCGGATTTATTGCCGGACACCTGGACTGCAGCGTTTTAAACGCCGGTGACGGCTGGCACGCCCATCCCACCCAGGCCCTGCTGGACGGGTTCACCCTTTTTCAGCACTGGCAGGACTTTCAGGACAAGAAAGTCCTTATCCTGGGGGATATAGCTCACAGCAGGGTGGCCAGATCCGATGTACAGCTCTTAAGCATGCTGGGTTGCCGCATCAGTGTCTGCGCCCCGCGCACCCTGCTTCCGGCCGGTATAAGCCAGTGGCCGGTGGAGGTGCATTCCAGCCTGGAACACGCCTGCCGGGGCATGGATGCAATCATCTGCCTGCGCCTGCAGCTGGAAAGACAGGAGGCCGGGCTTTTGCCGGATTTGCGCGAGTACTCCTCCCGCTTCTGCCTCCAGGCCGGACACCTGGAACAGGCCGCCCCCCGGGCCAGGATAATGCACCCGGGGCCCATAAACCGCGGAATAGAGATATCCTCCGGCCTGGCCGACTGCGCAGACAGCCTTATCCTGGAGCAGGTCGGCTCCGGCGTGGCCGTACGCATGGCCCTTCTCTACCTGTACCTGGCCAGGAGCAAGTCTGAGCAGGAAATCTCGGAGGAATAAAATACCATGTCTTACACTCATATACAAAATGTCGTACTGGACAGTACATCAGGCTCCCTTATCCTGCACCAGGGTTGTTTGCAGGCCTTTATACCGGACAGCGACTCATACGACACCCCATCTGCAAGGGAACAGACATTGGACGGCCGGTGCTGCCATGTTCTGCCCTCCTTGACAGATATCCACGTGCACCTGCGCGAACCCGGGTTCGAATACAAAGAGGACATAGCTTCCGGGCTGGCTGCTGCTGCCGCCGGGGGCTTCGGGCGGGTCCTGGCCATGGCCAACACCAGGCCAGTAAACGACCAGGGAAGTATTACCAGGTACATGCTGCAAAAGGCCCATGAGCATCATCCTGACGGGCCTTTCCTTTATCCTGTGGGGGCCCTGACCCGGGGCCTCAAGGGCAAAGAACTGGCCCCCCTGGCGGAACTGGCTGAAGCCGGATGCAGGGCCTTTTCCAACGACGGGCTGCCGGTGCAGGACAACGAACTCTTTCGCCGGGCCCTGGAATACGCCTCGGACCTTGATATCATAGTCATTGACCACTGCGAAGACAGTTTCCTGAGTGCCGGCGGGGTCATGAACGAGGGCCGCATGTCTGATTACCTGGGACTCAAAGGCATCCCCCACGTGGCCGAAAGCCTGCAGGTCAGCCGGGACATACTCCTGGCGGCATACCTGGACATCCCCGTCCACCTGGCCCACATAAGCTGTGCTTCCTCGGTGGAGCTAATTTATCAGGCCAAGCAGAAATCCATCCCGGTAAGCGCTGAGACCTGCCCCCACTACCTGCACTGGAGCGAAGAACTGGTAAAAGGCTACAACACCCTGGCCAGGGTCAACCCGCCCCTGCGCACTCCGGACGACGTCCTGGCCCTGCGCCAGGCGGTCCGGGAAAACGTGGTGGACATCATTGCCACGGATCATGCACCGCATGCGGACTTTGAAAAGGAGGTCCCCTTTGCCCAGGCCCCCAACGGCATATCCGGTCTGGACACCGCCCTGGCTCTCTGCCTGGACCTGGTCCGCCGCAATGTGCTGCAACTGCAGGACCTGGTCAGACTCATGGCAACCTCCCCGGCCAGGCTCTTCGGTCTGCCGGTATGCACCCTGGAGCCGGGCCGGCCGGCGGACTTCATCCTGGTGGACCTGGAGCACCGGTGGACCCCGGGCCCCGACACCATGCTCTCCAAGGGCAAGAACACGCCCTGTTTGGGACAGACCCTGCAGGGCAGGGTTATGGCGCATTTTCTGGGTGGAGTACCAGTAATCAACCGGCTGTAGAGTCAGTCAAGGCTGTCCGACAAGTCTCACCTGTCCGACCTGTCAGACCTGTCCGACCTGTCCTACCTGTCAGACCTGTCCGACCTGTCCGACCTGTCCGACCTGTCCGACCTGTCAGACAAGTCCAAAGAGCCTGACTCCTCTACCCCCTGACAAACCTGTGCGGGGCATTGAAGACATTCACCCGGCCCGGTCTGACATATGCCCCCAGGGTAAGACCCGCCCTTCTGGAGATCTCCACCCCCAAAGACGAAGGCGCAGTCCGGGACAGCACCACCGGCATACCCATGCGGGCGCATTTGAGCACCATGTCCGAGGTCAGCCTGCCAGTGGTATAGGCTGCCCCCACAGGGGAAAACCGCCCCAGCAGAATGGCCCCCATGAGCTTGTCCACCGCGTTGTGCCTGCCCACGTCTTCGTAGCACACCTGAAAAATGCCTTCACTGAAGTATCCGCAGCCGTGCACGCAATGGGTATCCTGGGGTAGTGATGACCAGGAAAGAGTTCTTTTGACAAGCTCTGCCACCTCATCAAATGAGATGCAGAATTCTGCAGGCTGCGGATAATCCTCATGCAGAAGCCTCCTGGCTATTTTGCCCGTGCCCCCGCATCCCGAGGTGGTGATCATCTCCTCATCCGGTCTGGGGGTTACCTCTGCGTACACATTGACCCGGCCCTGCTCGCAGACCTCTATGTCGAATATCTTGTCCCCGGGCTCAATGAGCCCCTGTCCGAAGAGGTAGCCCACAGCCAGTTCCTCCAGGTCCCTGGCCATGACCATGGCCGTGCCTACGGGCTCGTCGTTCAAGAAGACGCCCACCGGCTTTTCCTCCAGGACCAGTTCCCGGATCCGGCTCTCCCCTTCGGGGGTAAGCAGATCGGTAATGCACTCCACTGTAACCATTACATTTTAAGCCTTTATAAAATATTTGCCGTTTATCAGCCCGTGCCCCATTCCTTCCCCCCTCTCTTCTTCCCCATGCC
>PWSL01000039.1 GCA_003563255.1 Desulfonatronospira sp.
AAACGTTCCCACGCAGAGCGTGGGAACGATAAGAGAAGAGTTTTAAACCCCACTCTATGCCATCGGCGTCTGCACAAAACGAGAAGTCAATACTTTTGTAAAGATTATTTCTACTTACTGTCTTAGTGAAAATTTCAAACCAACATGTTGGTCGTAAAAATCGGTTCCTGGTTCCTGGTTGTTAGTTCCTGGTTACCTCTCGTTCCCAGGCTCCAGCCTGGGAACGAGTTCTTGCGGCACCAGCCGCTTCTTAAAAAATGTGGCTGGAGCCACAAAAAAGCGATGTCAAATAATTCATAATTTCCGCTGTAGTGTCATCGCCCACGGCTATTCTTTAAATTCTCATCTCAGGGATAAAGTGCATTAACAGGATGATATGCGCGGCACAATTTGGAGGGGAGAGTACAGGTGCCTGAAAATCCAATTGAGGACAGTCCTGAAGCCGGAGACCAAATAAGATATCACCAGTAACGCATACTTAAATCACAAACGCTTGGTTCTCCTGTCTGTGACTGGAACTATATTTTTTTCAGCGAATACTGAATCATTTTCTGGGCCTGTTTAAAGTCGGGATTGATTCTCAGGGCTTTCTCGGCCGCCTGCAAGGCTTCGGCCCATTTTTGCATGTCCATGTACAGCCGCCCCATATTGAAGTACAGGTACTCGTCTCTGGGAGTGAGCTTCAGAGCCTGCTTGTAGGCTTTTTCTGAGTCCTCATAGCGACCCAGCTTTCGCAGGGCCATGCCCAGGCGATTATAAATATGAACAGAACTGGGGTTGTCCTTGTAGGCCATCTTCAGATAATCCAGGGCCTTCTGGTAAGCCTCGGCATTTATCAAAATATCAGCTGCGTTGATCTTAAGATCAAAATCGTCGTCAAACTCTCTGACCAGTTTTCCAAGGGCTGAGTCGGCCTTGTCGTATTCTCCCCGGCTGAGCATCTTACGTGCATTTTCCAGGGTCTCTTTTTTTCTTTTTTCCATTTCTGCCATGGTGTCCATGGCTTCTGATGTCATGTCCTCCTGAAGAGCACTCTGCAGTTCCCGTACATTCTGCAGGAGCTCCTTTTCCTTGCCCGTTTCCAGCTTCAGCAGGACAGGATATAATTGGCGAAGGGCATGGTTGGAGTTCAGAGCATGCAGGGAGCGATCGATAAGCTCCAGAAATTCTTTTTTTTCGTTCTGCATCAGGCTGCCCTTGAGAAAAGTTACAAGCCCTTCCTGAAGGGCAGTGACAGCAGCCAGAAGCTTGTTCTGCTTCATGAGAGACGGGACGTTGGTCAGGTTTTTCCTGGCTTTGTTCAATTCTGCTGACATAGTGTTTTTATTTATACCCTGGTTGAGATGGACCTGCAGTATCTGTTCAGCGCTTTCCTAAAAATCGCAGAACAGATACGACCTGCCAAGGATTTGTTCTGCAGAAAGACGGTATCACCGGACAGTCAAAATTCTCGTATAACACTCTGGATTCATTGTATTGGTATTATAATATCTGTTTAGACGCTTAGCACAAATTTCGGAACAACAAGTTGGTCGTTAAAATCGGTACTGAAAAATAAGAGCGGGGGTGCCTGCCCCCAATTGAGGCAGGTATAATATTTTATAAGTTTCGCTGTAGTGTTAGTTCTGCCATTGGTTTACAGTAGGAAACAAGCGACTGTACTTATGTTGAATGTCTCTCAGACTTTGCCCTCTGAGACCTTTTGTTCCAGAATGGCCCTGTAGCTAAGTCCCGCACAATGAAATCCCTTGGTGCCGAATTTCATGTTGGCTTCCAGCAGATAAAGCCTGTCGCGGCTCTGGCAAATATCGATTCCAGACAGGTCAAAACCGCATGACACAGCGGCCCTAAGACCCAATTCCAGAACCCCCCGGGGTATATTGTCCAGACAAACAGTCCCCCCCTGCGAGATATTGGCCTTGAAGCTGCCCCTGGCCGGTATCCTGCGGTAGGCATGAATGACTTCGCTGCCCAGGACCACAACTCTGTAATCGTCATCCACCGACAGAAATTCCTGGATGTAGGCCGGTTGATTGTCTGCCAGGTAGTTTTTCAGCTCTTTCGGATTTTGAATCAGCCAGACGCCGTGGCCCATGGAGGAGGTCCTGGCTTTTTTGGCAACAAAAGGAAAAGAAAAGTCTTTTGTAATAGATTGCTGCTGCTTGGGTCCGTAGTAAAACCTGGTCCTGGGGACTGGCAGCCCCTGGAGCTTAAAAAGTAGTGTCTGCTTGATTTTGTCTCCCAGAAAACGGTAGGTGTTGACGCTTGGAAAAATTTCCTTGCCCATGATCTGAAAAAGATCTGCAAATAACAAAGTGGGAAAATATATTTTTGAGGCATTTAAAATTTTTTGCAGCTTCCATCCGGGATAGTCCTCCAGGTTGGGGTAAACACCCAGGGTGAGCACAGCCGGGCAACGAATAAGCTGAGAGCCCAGGGCTATCCTGGTATGGTCTTGAGAGTTGTGCATGGGTGCGACTGTTTCTGCTGCTCCCCAGGCAGTGCAGAGGGCAGCATGTAGCAATGATTAAAAAAAATCAGGCAAAATCCCATTTGGGACCTTCAGAAGTATCCATGACCTCGATGCCTTGTTCAGCCAGCTGGTGACGTATTTCATCCGCAGCCTTAAAATCCTTGTTATTTCTGGCTTCCTGCCTTTTCTGAACCATTTTCAGGACAAATTCAGGGTCAATATCATATCGTCTGCAACGCATAAATTTCAATTCTTCCAGGAATTCTTTTCCAGGACGATGGAAGATTCCCAGCGAATGCCCCCATTTGTCGAGTTGGTCCAGCATTTTCTGCATAACATCCCTGCCGGCTTCGCTTTTGCGGAAGACCTTGTTTTCCAGCATGCGATTGGCCAGCCGTACCAGACCGAATACATATCCTACGGCCTCGGCAGTGTTCATATCGTCAAGCATGGCATCGTCCCATTTTTGGGACAGACTATTTAATTCTTGGTCAGCTTCCGAAAACTCCTGGCCTTTGCTCCATTTTTCCTTCTGCAATTCCTTCTGAAGGGCTGTTTTGGCCCAGTAAATCCGCTTAAGGGCCTTTTCAGCTTCTTCCAGGGATCCATCTGAGTAATCCAGAGGACTGCGGTAGTGTTTGGTAAGCAGGAAAAAGCGCAACACTTCCCCGTGAAAAGAATTAATGATGTCCCTGATTGTTATGAAATTGCCCAAAGATTTGGACATTTTTTCAGAATCCACCCGGACAAAACCATTATGAATCCAGTATCTGACAAATTCTCTGCCAAAGGCCGCCTCGCTCTGAGCCTTTTCGTTCTCATGGTGTGGAAAGGTCAGATCCTCGCCTCCCCCGTGAATGTCAAAGGGGATGCCCAGGTACTTTTCACTCATGGCTGTACACTCCAGGTGCCAGCCCGGGCGGCCCTTGCCCCAGGGACTCTCCCAGGAAGGCTCTTCGGGTCTGGCAGCTTTCCAGAGGGCAAAATCCAGAGGGTCCTCTTTGTCTTCGTCCGGAGCAATCCGAGAACCGGATTGCAGTTCTTCAACGTTGCGTGCGGAAAGCAGACCATAGTGAGGCATCTTGCGCACTCGAAAATAGACGTCTCCAGCAGCAGTCGAGTAAGCGTAGCCCTTGTCAAGCAGAACCTGAGTGACCTGGATCATCTCAGGGATATGCCGGGTGGCCCTGGGCTCAATATCCGCCTTCAAAACGTTTAGTTCATCCATGTCCAGGTAAAAAGCCTCAATATATTTTTCGGCCACCTCGTCTTCAGTCAGCTTTTCTTGCTGTGCTCTTTTGATGATCTTATCGTCCACATCGGTAAAATTGCGCACAAAAGTGACATCGTATCCCTGGCTGCGCAGGTAGCGCACCAGCACGTCAAAGACCACGCAGGACCTGGCATGCCCGATGTGACAGTAATCATAGGCTGTAATACCGCAGACGTACATCCTGACCTTGCCTGGATGCAAAGGTATAAATTCTTCTTTCCGGCGCTTGAGAGTATTGTATATGAGCATATCTGGTTTTCCTGTCTTATTCGAAGGCTCTGGCCTGCAGTTGTTGTATGCCGGCCGTCCTGTAATTCTATTGAGTTGTTGAATTGCAGGGTTGGTTATCTGGTGACCTTGATTTCTTGATAGCTGTAACTATTGCCATTGCTTTTATGCCCTGTCCGGAACCGGTAAAGCCCAGACCTTCCTCGGTGGTGGCCTTGATATTTATCCGGCTGGGATGAAGTCCGGTAAGCCCAGCAAGGTTGGATTTGATAGCACTTTTGTGCGGCCCGATTTTCGGGGACTGAGCAACGACTGTTAAATCCATGTGAGTAAGTTCCAGGTTTTCAGCCTGGCACAGGGCTAGGACTTCACTTAAAAAAATTGTACTGCTGAGGTTTTCGTTGGCCGGATCGCTGTCTGGAAACATATCGCCGATGTCTCCGCGACCCAAACATCCCAGAATGGCATCCACCAGAGCATGGATGAGCACATCACCGTCGGAATGGGCGTGAATGCCAGGTCCCCCGGGGATGGGCTGCCCACCCAGTATCATTGGGCGTTGGCCTCCATAGCGGTGAACGTCATATCCCATGCCGGTGCAGGGGATTATTTGATGCGACTGGTTTGCAAGCATTTGCAGATCCTCGGGGGTGGTTATCTTGATGTTATTTTCTTCTCCGGGTATGACCCTTACCTGGAAACCGTATCGCTCCAGCATAGATGCGTCATCTGTAGCTGTAAACCCCTCTTTGCGCGACTCGTTGTGAGCATGCAGGAGGGCATTCAGTCTGAAATACTGCGGTGTCTGCACCGCGGTCAGCCTGTCCCTGGAAAGAGTCCTGGCAACCATGTCGCCTTCAAGCTCCTTGATGGTGTCCCTGCACTGGATGCCTGGAATTATCCCTCCCATGTCCTGGGATAATTCGCGGCAAAGGGCGCTTATCAGGCGAGCTGAAAAAAAAGGCCTGGCCGCATCATGGACCAGGACGTGGGTACATTCCCGGGGCAGCTGCTGCAGGGCATTGAATACGGAGTCCTGGCGAAGACTTCCTCCTGCAGTGCATTTCAAGGGAATGCCGGGACTGTGTCTTGACTGTAGAGTCAGGACCTCCTGCCTGCTCCGCTCAAGCTCCTGTTCTGGAAAGGCTATGACCAGACCTCTGATTCTGGGGTTACGGGCAAAGGTCTGAACGCTATGCCAGAAAAGAGGCAGCCCCTGGTATTTAAGAAACTGTTTTTTCTGTACCTGTCCCTGGCTCTGGAGCCTGGAACTTTTGCCGGCAGCAAGAAGGACAGCCCATATGTTCATTAATTCGCTGCAGTGTTGAACATTGTCTTGATTTTATTGGAAAAAATAAGTGCGGGTAGAGTCAGGCCCATGCGATCAAAATCATAGTTTCGCTGCAGTGTTGACTGTCAGCCCAAAAAAACGGGAGTTGGACGGTAAGCCGGGTTCTGTGAATTCTCCCCGCACTTAGAAGGGGCGATGCGGGGAAAACCGGCCATCATTCATCTGGGACCGGGATTGCTCCCGGCCTCAAGCAGCCTACCCGAAGGCTTCGGCCGGGCCGGCCTCAAGCGCCTTCCTATTTGGCCTTGCTCCGGACGGGGTTTGCCAAGCTTGCCGCGTCGCCGCGGCAACTGGTGGGCTCTTACCCCACCGTTTCACCCTTACCCGGCACTTACTTTTATCCAGGAGAAATATTCCCATTGAAAAGTAAGTGCCGGGCGGTCTGTTTTCTGTGGCACTTTCCCGGGGTCGCCCCCGCTGGGCGTTACCCAGCGTCCTGCCCTGTGGAGCCCGGACTTTCCTCCCCCACACTTACCTGGTAAGCGTTGATTTATCCTCCAGGCGGTTTGTAATAATTCCTGGCAAACTGCCCGCTTATAAGCTTTAAATCAGGCTGCTTACAAAGTAAGTGCGGGAGCGATAGCCTGTCCAACTCCCGATAACAATATAAATCGGATATCAATGAAAAGCAATCAGGCATTTGTTGTTTCCGGCTTGCCGGAATAATGTTCCTCCCAGTAAATCAGTCTCTGGCAGTTGGGACAGCTCATGATCTGTTCTCCTTTCTGGATTTCCACAAAGGCCTGAGGTGGTATACTGATGAAGCAGCCAGTGCAGACGCTTTGTCTGACAGAAACTATGACCGGATTGTGCAGCCTGTCTTTGAAGAAGTTGTAACGTGAAAGTATGCCTACCGGGACATTGGAGCAGGCTTGTTCGCGGTTTTTTTCCAGTTCTTTGATGCGATCCTGGATCTGTTTCAGTTCGCTGTCCAGGGTAGCCTGAGTGGTGGCAAGCTCGTCCTGCAGGTTTTCCAATTCCTTGTGGAGTTCCTCTTTTTTGGATTTATGGATTTGCAGGTCCTCCAGCAGGTTGTTCAACTCATCCTCCCGGAAGCGGTTCAGCTTTTCCAGGTTGTCCATTTCACGCATCATGGCATGATATTCCTTGGTGTTGCTGACCATCATGAGCTTGTTTTTGCTTTTCTTTATTTTGTCCGAATCCTGCTCGATGTCGACCTGAAGTTTTTTCTTCTGTTCGCTCAAAAGCTTGGTCCTTTCCTCAAAATAAGACTTCTGCTCATCAAGGTTATTTAGTTCATTCCGCAGGTTTTCCAGGTGCCTGGGCGCTTCCTCCATCCTGTTCTTCAAAGCGATGAGCTCGCTGTCAATGGCCTGGAGGCTGACCAGTTTTTTTATCTGTTCAATGTATCTGCTCAATTTCATCCTCCCCTTAAACTGATTTCAAGGCTTGAACATCCGAAATGTTCAGCGGTGTCTTTCCCTGAATATAGTGAAAATCAAGCCCGGAAACTTTTTGACGCAGTATGCTGCACCAGACCTGCATCATTTTTTCCTCCAGGATAAAATGGCCTACGTCCATGGCGAAGCCGGACTCCTGGATGTCCAGGGCCTGATGATACTTGATGTCTCCGGTAATAAATATATCAGCTCCCATGGCAAACGCCCGGGCAGCAAGATCTCCCCCGGATCCAGGGCAATAGGCGATTTTCCGGATCAATGCAGGCTGACGGCCGGTGCAAATAAATCTGTCCATACCAAGGCATTTCTGCAGTTTGTCCACAAAGTTGGAAAAAGAAACCTCCTGCCGACAGGTGCCGATCAGCCCTAATCCATAAAGTATATCATCGCCTGGGTGGTAACGTTTACGGAACTGCAACGGACCTGTTTCAGCCTCAAGGTCTTCCAGAAACCGGTCCAAAATATGGCTTTGAATGAGAATCCTGCTGACGAGACCATTTTCTTCCTGAATGTGCTCAACCTTTGCCAGGCGGCTTATCTGTTCCCTGGAGATATGCAGAGGGGGCTCAAAGTAAAGACGCTGGCACATGGTCCTGCCTGTGGGCATGATGATCCGGGTATCTTCAAGTTCCAGTTCTCTGGCCATCCAGGAAACAGGTCCGCGGGGATTGACGTCCAGAGAAGTGTGGGCGCTGTAAAGGGCGGCATCGGCTTGAAAAAGGTGACTCAGGATTTTATGAAAGGAATCGGGCTTGTCCGGAAGGCGTGGCTTTATGGCCAGGGGGTGGTGAGAGATAATAAAGTCGCATCCTTTTTGCAGGGCGCTGGAAATATTTGCAGGGAGGGGGTCCAGGGTTAAAGCTACAGTCTTGATCCAGTTTGAGGAAGAAGCCACCTGCATGCCTGACCTGTCCCATTCAAGGGCCTGTTTGAGGGGGGCGTCTTCTTCTATGATGCTTAGAAATCCGTCTGTCTGCATTCAGTCTTGCCCCTTTTTTTCTGTGCAGGCGGTCGCCGCCGGAGTATCGGGCATAAAAAAAGGTGCTTTCCTGGTTTTATCCGCAGGAAGCACCTTTTGAAATGCGTTTTGTTGCCCTGTGTAGAGCAGTATCTTAATCTCGCGTTTGCCGCTTTGCAATGTTGTTCCTCTATCTCAGAGTTCAGGAAATAAGGCTTCGGAAACAATACAGTGCTTGATTTAATGCGATATTCCTCAGCTCTCTGTCCACTGTCCCACGTTTGCCGCATATCCTGAGGTGGTTTAAAAATAGTGGTGGGCCAACCAGGATTTGAACCTGGGACCTTCCGGTTATGAGCCGGTGGCTCTGCCAACTGAGCTATTGGCCCCAAATAACGAGTAAGAGAGTTATATATTTATTTTTTTTTCGAAAGTCAACAATTGGATATAAGAAACAAAGTAACAGTTTAGCCATTTGCATGTGGCACGGGGACTGGCTCTCCCCGCACTTATTTTTAAAACCTGTCAATCATCCTTCAGAAAAATAAGTGCGGGGGCCTGTCCCCTGCTTACCTTAGAAAAGGGCTAAACTGCTACGAAACAAAAAACCCGGCCGTAGCCGGGTTTAGAAAAAAACCTTTATCAAGGTCTGTGCTGCATGTTAGCCGTATGCTTTTTCAAAATTGGGCACGACCTGTTTTTTGCGGCTCATAACACCGTCAAGCCAGACAGAATTGCCTTCCACGGGCTTTCCAAAGGCCTTTTGTACCGGGGCCGGATCATCAGCCAGAACCAGAAGCTCTGTACCTTCTTTCATTATGTCTGTGAGCATCAGGTATACAGCGTTGCGGCCGCCTTCTTCCTTGACTTTCTTCATCTCCTCGTAAAGTGCGTCCTTGACAGGCTCCACTATGGAGAGGTCCACAACTTCCAGCTGTCCAATGCCGACCTTGTTGCCGCCCATGCTGAAATCCTTGTAATCCCTGAAGAGGAGATCCCTGGGAGTGTCTTTGTCCACAGCGGATTTGACCTTGAACATTTCCATGCCCAGAGCAGTCATATCGCTGATTCCGGCGATGCCGGCCAGGGCTTCACAGGCCTTTTTGTCATCTTCGGTGCAGGTGGCTGACTTGAAGATGACAGTATCGCTCAGAATGGCGCAAAGCATGGCACCGGCTATGTTTTTGGGGATTTCCACGCCGTAAAAGTCATACATGGATTTGATCACCGTGCATGTACATCCCACGGGCCAGATCCAGCATTCCAGGGGATTGGGAGTTGTTACGTCGCCGAGTTTGTGGTGGTCGACGATTCCCAGGATTTCAGCTTCCTTGAGATCATCCGGGCTTTGGGCCAGGTCGGAATGGTCCACCAGGATCACTTTTTGTCCTGCTACAGATGTAGCAATTTCAGGGGTGCTCATGCCGAATTTGTCCAGAACAAATTTGCTTTCAGGGGTGAGCTCTCCCTGTGATGTTGGTTTGCAGTCCAGTCCAAGCTTGCTTTTGAGGTCTGCCACAGCAATGGCTGCGCAAATGGAATCGGTATCGGGGTTTTTGTGTCCAAATACAAGTACTGACATAAACTACCTCCTAAAATTGTTTTCAAGTTCTTGTTTACGGGCTTGTGCTTTTTAGCACTAAGTTTGTCCAATGCCAAGCATTATTTTGGAATAGACGAGGCAGCATCATGAGGTCTTGTGCAGCAGAGGTGCTCAGGGTGCTTTGGGTAAGCAAAATAAAAGGCCACCTGAAAAGAGGTTCCCAGATGGCCTGATATAGTAGAGGGTTTGCTAACCGTTTCTATGTCATATTGTGATTGAGAAAACGATATTGAACCCATTGAAATCATTGGCGTCCCCAGGGGGATTTGAACCCCCGTCGCCGGCGTGAAAGGCCGGTGTCCTGGACCGGGCTAGACGATGGGGACGGAACACTTTATGGCTGGGGCACGAGGATTCGAACCTCGGCTACCAGGGCCAGAACCTGGCGTCCTGCCGCTAGACGATGCCCCAACAACCAAGAAAGTGATTATCTAGTTTTTCTTGTGGCAGTTGTCAAGAATTTTTCAGAAATCTCAAAGAAAAAATATCACTACAGCGAAAATTATTGTTGACCTCCGGGGACTGGCTCTCCCCGCACTTATTTTTAAAATGCGGTCAAACATCCTTCAGAAAAATAAGTGCGGGGGTGCCTGTCCCCGGTGGCCGAGGCGATATTTTTCACAAAGTGTCGCTGTAGTGTTATTCACGCGAAAAAGAAGAAAAGGGCCTGCAGAGTACCAATGACAAATCCCAGCACTGCTCCGATGATTTCGATGAACCTGAATTCCTTGCGCATTATTGAGAAGAGGACCTCTTCGAGTTTGTCCATGGAAAAATTTTCCACCTTGTGACGAACCACTTCTTTGAAGTCCAGGCTGTGCTCAAGTTCCTCCGCCAGCCGCTGCAAAAGCTGAGGCAGGATCTTTTCGCTTTCCCTGGAAAGCCTGGCCTGCAGCGAATCTGCGACCCTGCTGCTCAAAAGTCCTGCAAGCACTGGATGTAACGAGTTCAGTTTGCGGCTCAAAAGGTTGTGGATGTATTCGCTCAGGATGTTGTTGAGCCTGTCCCTGAAACGCGGGTCATTTATGACCTTCTGTATGTCTTCGTGGGAGATGAATTCGCGTTCAACGATTTTTCCCAGACTGGAGGCCAGTTCCTGTTGCCTCTTGGGAAAAACGCCCTGTAGTTTCCAGCCCAGGATGTTTATGGGTTTTCTGGGATAAAAGAGCATTTTCACGGCCAGGTAATTGGTGAGCCAGCCGATGAGGGCCCCTATAAAGGGTGCCATTATGAATTTGTAGTATTCCATTCTTCCAGTGACCTGGCAATTTTTGCAGCTGTTTCAGGGCCGAAACCGGGCACCTGTAAAAGCTCATCCCGCGAGGCCCACAGAATACCCTTGAGACTTCCGAAATGATCCCATAGGGCGCGTACTTTTTTTGGGCCAAGGCCGGGAATATCCTCCAGCCTGCTTTGCAGTGAACTTTTGTTGAGGCTTTTACGCAGGCTGCCCAGGGCGAAACGGTGCGCTTCATCCCGGATCCTCTGCAGGTAAGTAAGCTCTGCAGAGCCTGGTTTCAGGGGCAGGGGGGTTTTGCGGCCCGGCAGGTACACCTGGTCCTGACTGGAGCTTCTGGCACGGGAACCGGCCTTGGCTATGGATGCCAGGGCAAAGGACTGCTTCTGCCCCAGATCCTGCAAGGCTTTGAGGACACTGCTCAACTGCCCCTTGCCTCCGTCGATGAGCAACAGGTCAGGCCATGGCATGCCGGAGGTGCTCCTGCGTCGGATAAATTCGCGCATGGCCTGATAGTCGTCTCCAGGAGCAACATCCGGCAGCTTGTAGATGCGATAATCCATTTTACAAGGCTCCCCGCCCACAAAAGTGACCATGCCCATGCGTGTATTCTGCCCCGAGTGGTGTGAGACGTCAATGCACTCAATTCTGTAAGGTTCCCGGTCCAGATTCAGATAGCGGGCCAGAAGAGGTGTGGTTGTATCAAGGCGGTCCCGGACATGCTGCTCACAGTTCTGGCGGGCGATGTTTAAAAGCCCCCTGAGACTTTCACCTCTGGCACCCACAAGCCTGACCTTTCCCTTACGATGTTCCATGAGCAGGTGTAAAAGCGCCTGATCATCAATTTTTTCCGGCAGAAGTATCTTTTCCGGTATAAATTTTTCCGGGCCGTAAAACTGGCTCAGGACACTGGCCAAAGCGCTTTGCATCTCCTGGTCGTTTTCGGGGAAGTGTTCCGGCCAGAAAAAGTTTTTACTGTCCAGGACCTTGCCCTGGCGAACAAAAAGCACTCCAACACCAAGTCCGTCCTGCAGCTGAACCGGGGCGAAAACGTCCATATCCCCAGTGCCGGGAAAAATAACCGACTGGGATCTGGGGGTCTGGCGCACTGCCTGAAGCTGATCCCGCAACAGGGCCGCTTTTTCAAAATCCAGCTGCCTGGAAGCCTCCTGCATATCCTTTTCCATGCCTTTAATCAGCTCTGCGCTGCGCCCAGAGAGAAAAAGCTCCAGGCGACGGATTTCACCGTGGTAATTCTGCCTGGAAACCTCCAGACAGCAGGGGCCGGGACAGCGCCGAATGAAGTTTTGCAGGCAAGGGCGGACCCGGTTTCTGAATTTTTTGTGACCGCATTTTCGCAGGTAAAAAAGCTTGTTGATTACCTTCATGGTCTGCCTGGCTGCCGCCGCCGAGGTGAAAGGTCCGAAGTAGACTGAGCCGTCCCGTCCGGCTGTACGCGTGAGTTCCAGGGCAGGGTAGGGCTGTGATTTGTCCAGGCGGAAGAGCACATACTGTTTGTCATCTCTAAGGACTATGTTGTATCTTGGCCTGTGTTTTTTGATGAGGCTTGATTCAAGAAGCAGGGCTTCTTTTTCGCTGGTGGTGGTGATATAGTCCACATTGGATACCCGCTCCAGCATAGCCCTGGTCTTGGGGGACTGATCTCTGGAAGTCCTGAAGTATGAATTGACCCTGTTGCGCAGATTCTTGGCCTTGCCGGCATAAATGATCCGGTTTTGCCCATCCTTCATGAGGTATACGCCGGGATCAGCAGGAAAATTGTTAGAATTGAACTGGTATTGCATTTTGGGGCAGAATAACTGCACTGCAGCGAAACTGATTGATTTGACTCAGAGGGCCACCGGGGACAGGCACTTTGTAACCATTCAGGGGGATGCCGGAACCGGCCCGGGGACAGTCCCCGCGACAATTTTTCCGCACAAATACCAAAATTACAGACTCGAAGGTATGCGAACCTGCATAGATAGTACTTAGCGGGGACAGTCCCCAGGCCTGGTGCCAGTAATCAACACCGATGATCCCCTCAATGGTTACGAACCGGCCCGGGGACAGTCCCCGCGACAATTTTTCCGCACAAATACCAAAATTACAGACTCGAAGTTATGCGTACCTGCACAGATAGTACTTAGCGGGGACAGTCCCCAGGCCTGGTACCAGTAATCAACACCGATGATCCCCTCAATGGTTACGAACCGGCCCGGGGACAGTCCCCGCGAGAATTTTTCCGCACAAATACCAAAATTACAGACTCGAAGTTATGCGTACCTGCACAGATAGTACTTAGCGGGGACAGTCCCCAGGCCTGGTGCCAGTGATCAACACCGATGACCCTCTGAATGGTTACGGCACTTTTGCCGAACTCAAACCGTAAAACGGCCGGACTCTCCGGCGGCAAAAGAGTCAGTCCCAGTGCAGCTAAAATAAAGTGTTGCTGTAGTGTTCACTATTTATTCTTAGTGCACTGCCGGTACAAGGTCAAGAAAAACAAAAGTGTTTTACATCTGCGCTTAATTTTTATAGTCAAGAAACAGTTGCTGCGGGTTTATCGCCGGCCCTTTCCTTGTTTCCAGGCTTTTTCCGCGACCCTGCACGGAAAAAGTGGCCTCTTCGGGGCATCATCCGGTTACCCCCTGCAGGACGCGTTGAGCACGACAGGCCACCGGGGACGGCCACCGGAGACAGGCACCGGGGACAGGCACCGGGGACGGCCACCGGGGACAGGCACCGGGGACGGCCACCGGGGACAGGCACCGGGGACGGCCACCGGGGACAGGCACCGGGGACGGCCACCGGG